>CASFXO010000022.1 GCA_949298665.1 uncultured Lentisphaeria bacterium | reverse complement strand
CCCGCTGAAATCGGGAAAAGCCAGCCGGGCGGCCGGAACGAAGCCCATTACAAAACCCGGGTCATCTATTCCGAAAAACTCGGAGAACTGCTTGCCCGCACGCAGTTGAAGGTGGAGGCAGGCAAGGATTCCTGGTGGGCGCTGATCGTGCCGCTGCTGCCGGTAATCCTGATTCTGGTGGCCATCTACTTTTTCACCTCCCGCCAGATCAAGATGGCCGGGCGGGGCGCCATGGACTTCGGGAAGAGCCGGGCCCGGATGATTCCCCCGGGCGAACTGCACGTCAAATTCGACGACATCGCCGGAGCCGACGAAGCCAAGGAGGAGATTCAGGAAATCGTTGAATTCCTTCGCGACCCCCTGAAATTCCAGCTCGTCGGCGGCCGTATTCCCAAAGGCTGTCTGCTCGTCGGCGAGCCCGGTACCGGCAAGACCCTCATGGCCAAAGCCGTTGCCTGTGAAGCCGGAGTGCCGTTCTTCTCCATCAGCGGTTCCGATTTCGTGGAAATGTTCGTCGGGGTCGGCGCCAGCCGCGTCCGCGACATGTTCGAGCAGGCCCGCAAAAACACCCCCTGTCTGATCTTCATCGACGAAATCGACGCCGTCGGACGTTCCCGCTTCTCCGGCTGGGGCGGCGGCCACGACGAAAGGGAGCAGACCCTCAACGCCATGCTCGTCGAAATGGACGGTCTGGAAAGCCGTTCCGGCGTCATCGTGCTCGCCGCGACCAACCGGCCCGACGTGCTGGACCCCGCCCTGCTCCGGCCGGGGCGTTTCGACCGGCAAATCGTCATGGACCTGCCCGACATCGTCGGGCGGCGCAAGATTCTCGAGGTACACGCAAAAAACATCAAGACCGACGATACCGTCGACCTGGACGTCATCGCCCGGACGACTCCGGGATTCAGCGGGGCGGACCTCGCCAACCTCTGCAACGAAGCGGCGCTGCTGGCCGCCCGCTACGGCCGGGAGGCGGTCAACGCCGCCGATATGGAGGAAGCGCGGGACAAAGTCTGTTACGGCCGGGAACGCCGCAGCCGCCGCATCGTCGAACGCGAACGGCGCCTGACGGCCTACCATGAAGCCGGGCACGCCCTGGTCGCGATTCACACCGAACACAGTACGCCGGTGCACAAGGTAACCATCATTCCGCGCGGTCAGTCCTACCTCGGCGCCACGTTCATGATGCCCAAGGAGGACGTCTACACCCACAGCCGACTGGAAATGCTCGACGAAATGGCCGTATCGATGGGTGGACGTGTCGCCGAGGAACTGGTCTTCGGGGACATCACCACCGGCGCCGCCGCCGATATCGAACACCTGACCAAAATGGCCCGCGCCATGGTCTGCGTCTACGGACTGACCGATGCCCTCGGACCGGTGAAATATTCCGACATGCGCGCCCATCCCCATGTGCGGATCGACATGCCGCAACAGGATATGCTCGGACCGGAGACCGCGCGGGAAATCGACCTCGAAATCCGCAAACTGATCGCCCGGGCACACGACCGCGCCCGCACCCTCCTGACCGAATATCGTGCACAGTTGGAAAAACTGGCGGTCGCCCTGCTGGAAAAGGAAACCATGTCCATCGACGAAATCCGTCAGCTGCTGGATCTGGCTCCGGATACCGCCCCCCGGCCGTCCGAATCCGACACCCCCGGCGAAACCATCGCTCCGGTCGACGAGCATGAAACTGTCCCCACCGACGATCCGGCCTGATCACGGCGGCACCATTCTGGAATGCCACATTCAGCCCGGCGCCGCCGCCGGACGGATTGCCGGTGAATATGACGGCCGTTTGAAAATCGCCGTCGCCGCTCCGCCGGTCGACGGCAAGGCCAATGCCGCCCTGATGCGCTTCTTCAGCAAAATACTGGACATTCCGGCAAGCCGGATCCAGATCGTCAGCGGCGAAACCGGGCGGCGGAAACGCCTGTTTTTTGCCGATCTGCCCCCGGAACGGTTCATCGAACTGCTGGCACCGCATCTGCCGGAATGAGCATGCCTGATGCCGGTTCCGATACGCATTGCAGGAAAAGCTGATGGAAAGATCGACATTTTTCGGGTCGGCTCTTGTTTTTTTTTATTTGAATATTATACTTACCTGAAAAAGTCGGAACAAGTGCGCCGGCACAAGAAAGGATCGCACGCCCGTCGTCATGCAGGAGATTGATGTCACCAGAATTCTGACTCCGGAACAGATCGAGCAGGCCGCCACGGCACATCCCGCCGCCGCGGACGATCCCGGCGGCGACGGAGAGGCCGGCGCCATTCCGGAACTGCCGATCGATGATTCGCAGGAATTTCGGGACAATCTGCCGCCGCTGGAGCGGCGCTACCGTCTGGGCGACCTCTTTGCCGAAGGCGGATTCGGGCTGATCTTCCGTGCGCATGACCGTTTTCTGGACCGGACGGTGATCATCAAATCCCTGCGTCCGGAGTTGACGAAAAATCCGGAGGCTGTTCTCAAGTTTCTCAGAGAGGCCAAGCTGAACGCCCGCCTCGACCACCCGTCCATCGTCCCGCTGTACAGCCTGGACGGAGACCGGGAACAGGGACTGCATCTGGCGATGAAATTCGTCGACGGCATCACCATGCGGGAATTCATTCTACGCGCGCGCCGGGACGGAGAGAGTCGCCACGTTTCCGCCGCGGAAGAACAGGCGGCATTGAATGTCCGGCTGGAATATTTTCTGAAATTGTGTGAAGCCATCGCCTATGCCCATACCCGCGGCGTCGTCCACTGCGACCTCAAACCGGAAAACATCATGGTCGGTCGTCACGGCGAACTCTACGTCATGGACTGGGGCAGCGCCGCCCTGACCGGCGTCGTCCGCGGTCGAAAAATCGAGGGAACCCCCGCCTACGTCGCGCCGGAAACCTTGAAAGTCGGCGCCGTTACCCCGTCCGCCGACATCTTTGCACTGGGCATGATTTTGTACGCGCTGGTCACTTTACGACGGGGCGTGGAAGGAAATTCCGCCCGGGAAGTGCTGGATCGAATACAGACGGGGCGCTTCGAACCGGTACGCCACTTTCATGCCTGCCGGAAAATATCTCCGGCGCTGACCGCCGTGATCGAACGCGCCCGCTGTCCTGATCCCGCCAGACGTTATCAAAATGTGCAGGAACTGGCTGACGACGTTCGCCATTTTCTGTTCAACGAGGAAGTTTCCGCCTGTCCGGACGGCCCGCTGCAACGCATTGCCCGACGCATGTACAAATACCGCATTCAGTCGCTGGCGGCGGTGGCCACGCTGCTGTTTCTTCTCTCCGGCTTGACCGCGTGGAGCCTCTATCGGGAAAACCGCACCAGCACGGAGTCAAACCGGCACACCCTCCAGCGCCTGGCCCTGCAGCGCCAGACCGAAGTTGCCGCTGCCACCATCAACAACCTGTTGCTGTCCATTCAGGAACAACTGAAAGCCTTCGGCACCGGCCTGAGCATCGAATACGGACAACCGGACGGAGGACATGCCGGAGAACGGATTTTCTTCAACCGGGATTACCTCAATCCGGAAACGGGACCGGAGGATCTCGCGTTTTCCCCCATCTTCAACCGCCCGATCAGCATGACCCGCTCCGCCTGTCACGTGCCCTCCGGCATGTCCCGGGAAGAAGCGGTTCGACTTCTGGAGGATCTGCCGATGCCGGAACACGGCGGACTGGGACTGCTGCTGCGGGGCATCACCGCCTTTGACGGAACGGAGCGGGCCGTCCATGAAAACATGAAGGCGTTCACAGACAAAGGCGGCGCCATCCGCCGCCTCACCCTCCTGTATAACAACGGCATCGGCCTCCGCTATCCCGGCATGTACGAAAAGACTCCCCCCTCTCAGTTTCAGGACGACTGGATTCGAGAGCTGCGGCAACGCAACTCGCGCTTTTTTTACTGGGGATTGCCCCGGCTCGACAGCGCCAATCATCCGATTTTCTCCTGCTGGGGGCCGCTGATTGACGCGGACGGCAATGAACAGGGGGCCATCGGCGTGGATGTCTGCTTTCACGAAGTGGTCAAGCACTTGTACGAAGCCACCGCCGCGCCGGACGGGCCGTCGGTCTACTACCTGATCAACGAACGGGATGAAATCATCTTCTCCTCCCGGCAACGGGAACTTGCCGAACACCGGCAACTGACTGCGGAAGAAGCGGCGAAACTTCCCCCGCTCCGGAAATTCCCGGTCCCGGCCCTGCTGGAGCGAATTCGCAACTCCACCATCCGCCAGGCGGAATACGAACGGAACGGGCACCGCTATATCGTTTCCTGGAGTCCGATCGCGGCTACCAAATGGCTGCTGGTTCAGGTGACCGACGCCGACCGTATGCCGCCTCCGGAAATCGCACCCACCATCCATTACCGGACTCAGCCGCCCTTCTCTCCCCTCCGGTGAACGGCGGCGGCTTGCAATCTTCTCCGGACGTGCTATAGTAATATATGCAGTCAGTGTTTTAACGTGTCGAAACCTTGATCCGTTCATGCAGGATCGGTCGGCGGACCAGTCGCGAAACGCGATCGCCGATCACCGGGAGGTTGCGAAAAACATTCCGGGCGCCGGGCGTCCGGAAATATGTGTTCGTTTTCTTTCCCATCCGGCGGTTCAGGGCGGAGACCCAGAAGGATGCGGAAAATGGAAGAGGCGAAACATATCTGTGTTTACTCCGGTTCAGCTCACCCGAAACTGTCGCAGGACATCGCCGCCTATCTCGGCGTGCCCCTCGGCAAAGTCCACCCGACCAAATTCCCGGACGGTGAAATTTTCGTCCAGTTCGAGGAGAACGTCCGCCGCGCCGACGCCTTTCTGATCCAGCCCACCTGCGCGCCGACCAACGACAACCTCATGGAACTGCTGATCATGATCGACGCCGCCAAACGCGCCTCCGCGGCCCGGATCACGGCGGTGCTGCCGTATTTCGGCTACGCCCGCCAGGACCGCAAGGACAAGCCGCGGGTGCCGATCACCGCCAAGCTCGTGGCCAATCTGCTGACCGTTGCCGGTGCCAACCGGATCATTGCCATGGACCTGCATTCCCAGCAGATTCAGGGGTTCTTCGACATTCCGATGGACCATCTGTATGCCCGCCCGGTACTGGCCCCCTACCTCAAGCAGGTGCTGGGGCCGGATCCGGTGGTGGTCGCACCGGACTCCGGCAGCGCCAAAATGGCCATGTCCTACGGCGACGTCCTCGGCGGTGGGTTCGCCGTCGTGGCGAAGCGGCGGATCAATGCGACGACCGTCGCCTCATCCCACCTGGTCGGTGATGTCCGGGACAAGGTCTGCGTGATCACCGACGACCTGACCTCCACCGCGGGCACCCTCTGTGCCGCCGCCCGCATTCTCAAGGAAAACGGCGCCGCCAAGGTTTACTGCGCCGTCTCCCACTGCCTGCTGAATGAGGCCGGCAAGCAGAAGTTGCTCGCCACGCCCGAAATCGAACAGATCGTCACCACCGACGCCGTGCCGCAGCACGACGACCTCGGCGGCAAAATCAAGGTCGTCAGCGTCGCGCCGATCCTGGGCGAAGCCATCCGTCGCATCCATGACGGGAAATCGGTATCCTCGCTGTTTTATATCAACCATTGATCACACGCTTTTTGTCCGTAAACATCAACGAAAGGATTCCCATGAGCAAGGACAACAACGAAATCGCGGTGCAGCCGCGGAGCGAGTTCGGCAACAACGCCGCGCGCCGCGCCCGCAACGCCGGACTGATCCCGGCCATTGTCTATGGCAAGGATCAGGAACCCCGGGCCATCTATCTCAACGCCGGCGACTGGACATCGCTGGCCCAGCACCACCATCACCTGATCTACCTCGTCGACGGCGACCGGAAACAGGCCGCACTGGTCAAGGAAGTGCAGATCAACCATCTCAAAAACTACTACGTTCATGTCGATTTCCAGGCGGTGGACGTCCATGCGAAAGTGCATTCGACCGTCTCGCTGCACGCGGTCGGCGACTGCATCGGCGCCACGCACGGCGGCACCCTCGAACAGAGCATTCACGAACTTGCCGTCGAATGCACGCCGGCGGACCTGGTCGACGAAATCAAAGTCAACGTCGCCGACCTCGACATCGGCGATCACCTGCTGGTCAAGGATATCGTCATGCCCTCCGGGATGACCGCCCTGACCGAAGCCGATGCCATCGTCTTCCACGTGGCGCGCCCGATGCAGGAAGAAGAAGCGGCACCGGCTGCCGCGGAAATGACCGAACCCGAAGCCATCAAGGAAAAGAAGAAGGAAGACGCCGAATAAGCGTTTTCCCGGAGCATCCGGATCATGACGCAGCAGGAACCGCGAATCAACCTGATTGTCGGACTGGGCAATCCCGGCAGGGAATACGCCGGAACCCGGCATAATGCCGGATTCGACGTGGTGGCCCGGCTGCTGCAGCGTCTTCCCGGAGAATTCGCGGAAAGCCACCGTCATGAAAGCCGTTGCTTTGAGGGACGGTTCCGCGGGCGGTCGCTGATTCTTCAGCTGCCGCAGACCTATATGAATCTGAGCGGAACGGCGGTGGCCGGCCTGCTCAGAAAGCGGGGTATGACCCCGGAAGAAATGCTGGTGATTTCCGATGATCTGGATCTGCCGCTCGGCCGGATGCGAATTCGGATCGGCGGTTCGGCCGGTGGACATCGCGGGCTGGAATCGATCATCGCGGAAACGGGCAGCGCCGGATTCGTCCGGCTCCGGATCGGCATCGGACGTGCTCGGAACGAAGCCGTCACCGATTATGTACTCGGCCGGATGGACGAGACCGAACAGCCGGTTTATGAAGAAGTTCTGGAGGCGGCGACGGATGCGGCGCTGGCGATTCTCACCGGCGGGGTTTCCCGGGCGATGAATCAGTACAACGCCTGGCACCCCGCCGTGCCGGAAACGGACGGCGGCGACGCCGCGGAAGTAAAAAAAACGGAGACGCTTTCCTGAACAGGAAAGCCACGAGAAAAGAGGTCTTATTTTGAAAAAATACGAAGCTGTGTTCATTCTGGACATTCGCAAGGTGGACGACGAAGGGGAAGCCTTCAGCAAGGATTTCGCCGCGCTGATCGACGCGCTCGGCGGGAAATTGACCGCCGCGGTCTCCATGGGCCGCAAGCAGTTCACCTATGACATCAACAAACGCAAGGCCGGCATTTACTGGAATTTCTTCTTCGAACTCGCGCCCTCCAAGGTGATTGAGCTCAAGGACAAGTTCAGACTGAACGAAAAGGTGTTGCGCAATCTGATCATCATCGACGAACGTCCGGCGGCGCTTCCGACCGAACCCGCGTCGGAAGTTGAGTAATCGGACGGCCCGGCACCCCATCCGGGAAAGGATACGGGAGGTAATACCATGGCATCACTGAATAAAGTCTTTCTGATCGGCAATCTGACGCGGGAACCGGATCTGCGTTATACGCCCTCCGGCGCCGCCGTCTGCGAACTCGGGCTGGCGGTCAACCGCCGCTTCACCGTCAACAACCAGGACCGTGAGGAAACCTGCTTTGTCGATGTGACGGTCTGGAGCAAATCCGCGGAAAACTGCAAGCGTTTTCTGGAAAAAGGTTCGCCCGTCATGGTGGAAGGACGCCTCCAGTACGACACCTGGGAAGATCGCGACGGTGGCGGCAAACGCTCCCGCCTCCGGGTGGTCGCCGAACAGATCCAGTTCCTCGGCAATCGCCGCGACGGCGGCGGCGACGGCGGCTACGAACAGCCGCGCGGCGACTATAACCAGCAGCGCGGGGGATACGACCAGCCGCGCGGCGGCAATTACGAACCGCGGCCGTACAATCGGCCCGGTAGCGGCGGAGCCCCCGCCGGCCCGCGCGGTGGTCAGCAACCGATGCCGCCGATGCCGGAGGCCGCGTTCAATCCGGGGACCGAAGCCGAGGAAGACATTCCATTCTGACGAAAACCATGTTTTTTTAAAAACAACAAACCTTGGAAAGGCGAAAACATGCAAAAAAGAAGTTCGCGTCGGCGTCAGCCGGCCAAACCGAAAATCTGCCGCTTCTGCGAAGCAAAAGTTCGTTACATCGACTTCAAGGATGCGGAAACGCTCTCCAAATTCCAGACGGAAAAGGGCAAGATCATGCCCCGCCGCATCACCGGCACCTGCCTGGACCACCAGAAGATGCTCTGCACCGCCATCAAACGCGCCCGGATCATCAGCCTGGTCTACTAATCTGAGAGGAGAACAAACATCATGGCAGCTCATATCAGCCTGATTTTGCTGGAAGACGTTGAAAACCTCGGTCTTGCCGGCGACGAAGTGCATGTGGCGCCCGGTTACGCCCGCAACTACCTGTTGCCGCGCGGCCTCGCCGCCAAAGCCACGCCCGGAACACTCCGGCTGCTCGCGGCCCGCAAGGAAAAGATCGAAGCCAAGCGCGCCGCCGACCTGGCCGCCGCGCAGGAACTGGCCGCCAAACTGGCCGAACTGGAAATCTCGATCGCCGCCCAGGCCGCCGAGGATGAACAGCTCTTCGGCTCGGTCACTGCGCGCAGCATCGCCGAAAAACTCGCCGAAAGCGGTTTCGCGATCGACCACAACCACGTCAAACTCGAAGCCCCGATCAAGACTCTCGGCAGCTATACCGTCGACGTCAAACTGCACGCCGACGTCGTGGTGCCGCTCAAGGTCTGGGTCGTCCGCGGCTGACGCGGCGCCGAAAGGAGTTCCATGCCGGAAGAACGCAGCATGACGAAAACCGCTTCCGCCCCGTTGCCGGCGCCGGATCGGGCCCTGCCCGCCGACCCGGCCATGGAGCGGGCGGTGCTTTCGGCCATGCTGCGGGAACCGATTCCCTGTGTGGACATCGCCCTGAGCCAGTTCGGCCGCAATCCGGAGGTGTTCCATTCGCAGGTTCACCGGGAAGTATTTTCGGCGATTCTCGCATTGGCCGACCACCCGCGCAAGCAGGTCGATGTCGTCGCCGTCGCCCACCAGCTTCAGACGGCAGGCAAACTGGAGGAAATCGGCGGCGAAGTGTTGCTGGCGGAATTATACGGCGCGGTGGCGACCACCGTCAATCTTGAATCCTGGTGCGTCACGCTGCGGGAGCTTTTCACGCTGCGCCGGATGATTGCGGTCTGTTCCGAATCCATGTTGCGCTGTTTCGATCCCGCAGCCAACGCACCCCGTCTGCTGGAGGAAATCGAAAGCGCCGTCTACAATATCCGCAATGCGGAAAACAAGTCCAACTGCGCTGAAATCCGGGACTGCATCGTCGACCAGTTCAAATACCTTCAGGATGTCCTTGACGGCAAGATCGAAGTCGGCATCTCCACCGGATATGCCCAGCTCGACGCCTACACCGGCGGCCTGAAGCCCGGGGAAATGTTCGTCCTGGCCGCCCGCCCCTCCATCGGGAAAACGTCTCTGGCACTCAATATCATCCGTAACATGGCCCTGCCGACGCGCTCTCCCCGGCCGCGCAAGGTCGCCTTCTTCAGTCTGGAAATGACGACGGAACAGATCGCCCGGCGGTTGTTGTGCACCGAGGCGGGACTTTCCGAAACCGTTTTCTGGAACAAGACTTTCCAGCCCGGCGACATGAGCAAGCTGACTCAGGCGATCAGCGCCTTCCGGGACGCCCGGATCTACATCGATCCGACCGGCGGGTTGACCATTTCGGAATTGCGCGCCAAGGCGCGCAGACTGCGCATGACCCCGGACGCCGACGGCACGCCGTCCATCGACGTGGTGGTGATCGACTATCTGCAGCTGATGCACGCCGACAACCAGGCGGACGGCCGTCAGAATGAGGTTGCGGCCATCTCCAGCGGCATCAAATCCCTGGCCAAGGATCTGAATATCCCCGTGCTGGTGCTCGCCCAGCTCAACCGCGAAGTGGACAAGACGGCCGGAGCTTCCGCCCGTCCGAAACTGTCCCATCTGCGTGAATCCGGCGCCATCGAACAGGACGCCGACATCGTCACCTTTCTGCACCGCAACCGGGACGACGCCAAGGAAATCTCCTCGGCCACCCAGAGTGTCGAGGCGGAACTGATTCTCGAAAAGAACCGGAACGGCCGCACCGGCGTCATCAAACTGAACTTCTTCCCGACCCGGATGGAGTTCACCGCCGCCAGCCCCTATCGCGAGGAAGACGGTCCTCCCGCCTGATTACCGGCCGCATACACGACGTGGCGGCGACATAACCGTTTATTTGTCGATCTGCTGGAAATACAGAAATCCGAATTCTTCCGGCAGGTGGAACTGCCGCTCCGACAGTCGTGCCCAGCTGAGCCAGTGCGGATTGGCCGCGTTTTCCCCGATCTTGTAAAAATTGGCGCGCCACGGCTGCCGCAGCAGTTCCGGCGTGATTTTCCTTCTGGAATACTTCTCCAGCAGCGCAAAGGGCACCCGGAACCGCACCTGCCAGCAGCGGAAGGACTCATCCGCCGTCAGAATTTTTTCCGGCAGCGTGCTCCGCACCCGGAACCGCCGCAATTCGTCCGGCGTGAAAAACATTTCGGTCCGCTTATGAATGTCGTTATCCGGCGGATACCGGTTATAACGGGCCACCAGCGCTCCGCGGGGATTCAGCTCGAAATTGAAGAAATGCCAGTCCGGCCCCGGCAGCCGCAGAAAAAATTCCACACAGCTGTCCTGCCAGACTTTGCCCTGATTTTCCTCCCGCGACAGCACATAGCGGTCCACCACCAGAAAGATCACCTGAATGCCCTCCCGGTCGTACAGAAGCCGGAATTTCGTTTCCGGCACGAACCGCGTCGGTCGCTCCGGGCACCAGAAAAGATTGTCGACCGCTCCGGTTTCCGCATTCTGCCAGAAAGGCGCCGTCCACCAGTCGTCCGGCGTCTCCCGTTCCGTGTTCGCGGCAACCCGGTAGCGATAATACTCCGGCACCGGCACCGGCCGCTCCAGCATGCCGTCCAGGGGTTCCGCCGCCACCGCGCTGAAGACCACCGGAACCGACAGCATCGCGGCGACGACTCGTTTCCAGAATTCAGTCAAATGCAACGCACAGCCCCTTTCTGACGGCAACGGATTCTCCCGTCGGCTGCGGCGTGCCCGTCTCCGCGTCATACCGGAAACGACAGATCGTACCGCTCCGTTCGTTCGCCACCCACAGATACCGCCCGTCCGGCTCGAACGCGAAATCGCGCGGCCAATCTCCCCCCGTCGGCACCGTCCGCAGCAATCGGATTTGCCCTGCCCCGTCCGCCGTCAGGACGGCCAGGGTATTCTGCCCCCGGTTGGACACCAGCAGAAACCGCCCGTCGGGGCTGTTCCGGATCGCCGCCGGATAATTTTCCACACACACGCCCTCCGGCAGCGTCGAAACCGTCGCAATCCGTTCCGGCGGCATGCTCCCCCGCCGGCGGAAGGAGCTGACCGTACTGCCCAGCTCACCCGCCACGAAAAAGAAATCTCCCCGCCACACCAGATGCCGCGGCCCCGTTCCCGGCGGCAGTTCCGCCCGGAAAACCGCCGGTTCCCGAATCCCGGCCTCCGGGTCATAGGCATAAAACAGCACCGCGTCGATCCCCAGATCCACCGCCGCCAGATACGCTCCATCCGGCGTGAACCCGACGAAATGCGCGTGCGGTCCCTCCTGTCGCGATGTCGGTCCGCTCCCGGCATGCCGGATCACCCGCCCCACCGTCGGCAATCCCCCTTCCAACCGGTATTCCGCCAGCGTACCGTCTCCGTAGTTGGCCGCATACAGAAACCGTTCGTCCGGACTCAGCACCAGATGGCAGCTGACCGTACCCAGTGCCGGGACCCGCGCCTCGAACCGGGCACGGCCGTCCGCCGCCAGACGGAATACCGCCAGCTCCCCGCTCCCGGACAAGGTCCCGTACAAACGCCGCCTGTCACGGCTCCGGATCGTGTAATTCAATCCCGGCGCCGGGACGAAGTCCGTCACCTCCCAGCGGCCGTCCACCGCCTGCTCCACCCGGTACAACCCGCCGCCCTCCCGTGCCGAAGCCTCGGAACCGATCCGCAGAATCACCGGTTCTTTCTTCATCTCCGTTTCGCTCATCGCTTCTCCTCCCGTCAGGATTGCCATCGCACCCGGCAGCAGCCACACCGCCGCCGCGCCGATGCGGCGGGCCCCCGCAGCCCGGAGCCTTCCGTTCGTCAACATACTCCATCCACCTTCATTTTACAACTCAATTTCCGCCGGTCGGGCCCCTGCCTTCCCGGAAACCGCGGAATCGCCGCGACAAACCGTCCCGCGGCGGCCTTGCGCAGCACACCTTCAGGAAACCGGATAGGGCCGATAACGGCGGCGATATTCAGCCGGAGGAATGCCGACGGTCCGGCGGAACTGCCGGTAAAACACCTCCAGAGATTCGAAACCGCATTCGGCGGCAATGAATTTGACGGGTTCTTCACCGCCGGCCAGCAGCAATTTTGCCCGATTCAGGCGTTTGCGCAGCAGCCAGCGGTGCGGTGAACTGTGCAGGTGTTCCCGGAAGAGCGCAAAAAGATACGGACGACTCACCCCGCCCGCCGCCGCCAGCGCCTCCACCGAAAGCGCCTCCATGAAATGCTCCTCCATATATTGCAGAATCAGCCGCAGCGGCTTCGGATAAAGCGTCTTCGCCACCGGCCCCGCGGCCAACGCCCGCCAGGCAAGCGTCGCATAGGCATAAGTCGTCAGCGCCTGCCGGTCATACCGCTGTTCATGAAACGCCGCCAGCATTTCCGCCCCGAATTCCACCGCCGCCTCCGGCTGCTTCCAGATCGTCACCCGCCCGGCGGGACGGCACGGTGTTTCCACCTCGAATTTGAATACCGCGCAACGATACGGGTCGTCTTCCGGCGTCCGATGCACCGTCCACTCGCCGGGCCCGTGCCAGAACATCGCCCCGCGCCCGAACACCGTATCCATGTCGTTCTGTTCGAAAAACACCCGCCCGCCGGTGATCAGCTCCACCAGTTCCGTATGTTCCGGAATCCGCACCGGCGTCACCCGCCGGTCCGAGGGCGCGGAATAAAAACTCACCGCCGCCAGCCGTTTCACATGCTCATACATTTTTTACGTTCCGCCATCCGGACGGAAAAGTCCGACCTTGCATATTTTCCATCAAATAATCATACTTTTCATCAATTGCGATTCCGCAGTTCATACCATATACTATATAAGGAACATACTTTCCGTTAAAAAAAGATCAAGCCCCAAAACAGGAGGAAATGAAAAAATGTTGCGTCCCGTAGCCGTTCAGTTGTATTCCCTGCGCGAACAGGCCGAAAAAGATTTCGTGGCGGTGTTGAAGAAGGTCGCGGACATCGGGTACAAGGCCGTTGAACCGGCCGGCTTCTGGAACCTGCGCCCGAGCGAATTCAAGAAAATCATCGCCGATCTCGGTCTGGAAATGTATTCCTCGCACTCCCCCTGGGCCCGTCCCAACAACCTCGGTGAATGCATGGAAATCGCCTCCATCCTGGGACTGGACAAGATCGTCTGCGGTTATGGTCCGGAAGAATTCCGCGACATGGACGCGATCAAGCGCACCGCCGAACAGACTTCGAAGATGGCCGAAATCGTCGGCAAGCAGGGCTTCACCCTCTTCCAGCACAATCATTACTGGGAATTCGACCGGCTCGACGGCCGGATCAAATACGACATCTACGCCGAACTCTGCCCGGAAGTCAAATTTGAAATCGACTCCTTCTGGTCCACCAATTTCGGCGCGGAAGATCCGGTGGCCATGCTCAAGCTCTTCGGCGACCGGGTCATCCTGCTGCACATGAAGGACGGTTCGCTCAAACGCACCGACGACGGTCTCCGCATCGTCAACGGCATTTATGACAACAAGGCCGATCTGCGTCCGCTGGGCACCGGCGACCTGCCGATCGCCGAACTGATCGCAGCCGCTCCGGCCACGGTCGGCAGCGTGGTCGTCGAACTGGACTACTGCAATACCGAAATGGTGAAGGCCCTGGAAATCAGTTACCAGTTCGTCACCTCCTCCGGTCTGCTCGCCGGCAACAAGTAAGTTTCTTTAACTCTGTCTGGAGATCACCATCATGAAAACCACCAAAGTCGGCATCATCGGCTGCGGCATGATCAGCGACACTTACTTCAAGGCCGCGACCAAGTTCCGCATTCTGGAAGTCGTCGCCTGTTCGGACATCATTCCGTCCCGTTCCGCGGCGAAAAAGGAACTCTACGGCGTTCCCAACGTGACCAACGAGGAACTCCTCGCCAATCCGGAGATCGAGATCGTCCTCAACCTCACGCCGCCGCAGGTGCATTCGAAAATCGCGCTCGACACCCTGAACGCCGGAAAGCACGCCTATTCGGAAAAACCCTTCGGCGTGGACGCCGCCGACGCCGCCAAAGTCATGAAGCTGGCGAAGGAAAAAGGTCTGCGCGTCGGCTGTGCGCCGGACACCTTCCTCGGCGGCGGCCAGCAGACCGCCCGCAAACTGATCGACGACGGCTGGATCGGCAAACCGCTCTCCGGCACCGCCATCGTCATGGGACGCGGTCCGGAAAAATGGGGTCAGGCCCCGTTCTTCTACGATTACGGCGCGGGTCCGATGCTGGACCTCGGCCCGTATTACATGACCGCGCTGGTCAACCTGCTCGGTCCGGCCAAAAGCGTCATCGCCCGGACCACCACGGGCTTCGACTACCGGACGCTCGGCGCGGAAGTCAGCGAAACCTATCAGAACATCTACAAACCGTATGACCGCTACCCGGTCAACGTCACCACCCACCTGACCGGCGTCATCGAATTTCAATGCGGCGCGCTGATCACCGTGATCGCCAGTTTCGACTGCTACAAACACGGCCACAACCCGATTGAAATCTACGGCACCGAAGGGTCGCTGCAGGTGCCCGATCCCAATACCTTCGACGGCCCGGTGCGGGTGTTCCGCAACGGTTACGCCGACTGGGAAGACGTGCCGCTGACCTTCGGATACACGGAAAACAGCCGGAGCATCGGCGCCGCCGACATGGCTTACGCCCTGCGCAGCGGCCGGGCGCACCGCGCCTGCGGCGAACAGGCCAACCATGTGCTCGAAATCATGCTGGCGTTCGACAAGTCCAGCAAACTCGGCACCCGGGTCGACCTGGAAACCACCTGTCCGCGTCCGGCGCCCCTGCCGCTCGGGCTGGAACCGGGCGAACTGCCGGAATAAACATCGGCCGACTTTTCCCGTCGCCGGCACCGGCAGTGCGCCGCGTGCGGTGCAACGCAGGTTGTCCGGCGGCGAAAATGGTTGTCGCGTTTCACCGTTTCACCACCATGAACGGTGAAACGCGATGATTTTTCCGGAAGGAAGGCTTGACATTTCCTCCGGGACGAAGTATGGTAAAAGATCGTAATTTTCCGTTATTGCGATACCGCCGGGTTGCGGCCCCATGAACAAGGCTTGACGCCGGAATCCGTGCGGAAAAAGTTCAAACCGGAGGCAAATGCCTCAAACAGAAAGGGATTGGTTATGCCAACCGCAAGTCGAGCGAAACACAAGTTCTGCCGCCGCATCGGCCAGTGCATCTGGGGATGCCCGAACTGCCCCACCGTCAAGGGCATGGCCCGCGCCTATCCGGCCGGCCCGCACGGCAAAGGCCGTCGCGCCAAGCTCTCCACCTACGGAGAACTGCTGATCGAAAAGCAGAAACTGAAAACTTACTACGCCATCAGCGAAAAGCAGTTGCAGATCGCTTACACCAAAGCCAAATCCGGTACCGGTCAGGCCGGGGAAAAGCTGTTCAGCTCCCTGGAAACCCGTCTGGACGCGCTGGTTTACCGCGCCGGTTTCGCACCGACGATCTTCGCCGCCAAGCAATATGTGAACCACGGCCACATTCTCGTGGACGGAAAAAAGGTGGACCGCGCCTCCTGCCGGGTCAAGGAAGGCCAGGTCATCTCGATCAACGCCGAAAAATCTCCGGCCATCGCCGAAGCCGCCAAGAAGAGCAACTCCACCATCCCGGCCTATCTGGAAGTCGACCGTGACAGCCTGAAGGCAACACTGGTCCGGATGCCTCAGGCGGACGAAATTCCGGTCAACGTCAAGATCATGAGCGTGATCGAATACTACGCCCGTTAACCGCATCCGCATGAGCGGAATTGTGAGAAAGCGCCGTTCCCGTCGGGGGCGGCGTTTTTTTTCGGACATTTTCCGGCACAGGAGAAACGCAGGAAAACGAAAAACCTTTTCTATTTTGACAAAACCTGCAAACCCCGCTTGCTTTTCACGACTTGCGGGTGTAATTGTTTATCCATACATGAAAAGTCATGCGTTTCCCGTAACGGATTTCGTCATTGAGATTCGGCGGGGGGGACCGGATCATCCGGATCGAACAAGAACAGGAAAGGATTTCTGAACAATGAACGCAAAAATGTTGAGCCTGACTCTGGCCGCCGGGGCGTTGATGGTCCAGCTGACCGCCGCCGAACAACCGGCAGCCGCGCCCGCCGCCGCCAAACCCGCCGCGCCCGCCGCCGCCAAACCCGCTGCGGAAAAACCGGCGCAGGCTGCGGAACAACCGGATTTGTGGGGATTCCTGCCTCCGGTCGTCGCCCGGGTCAACGGCAAGGATATCACCAAACAGGAATTCGTCGATGTCATGACGGCCCAGCTCAAGGGGCCGGACGGCAAGATTCCGCCGATGATCACCGCGGAACTGCTTGAACGGGTCGCCCCGATGCAGGTCAAGGCATTCGTCGACCAGAAGCTGCTGCTGGCCGCCGCGGAAAAGGCCGGTTTCAAGCCCTCCGCCGAACTGGTGAAAAACACCATGAAGGAACAGCTTGACGCCATGCCCAAGGAACAGCGGGAAATGGTCAAGCTGCAGCTCCAGATGACCGGCAAGAGCGAAGACGCCTACATTGATGAAATGGCCAAGAATCCGACCATCCAGGAAAGTTTCGCCATTGAACGCTATCTGGACAAGACGGTCGTGTCGAAGATCACCGTCGCCGATGCGGAAGCCAAAGCCTATTATGATGCGAACATCGCGCGTTTCAAGGAACCCGCCGACCCGGCCAACACCATTCGCGCCTCGCACATTCTGATCAGCACGCCGGACAAGGCCACCAAGGAACAGCTCGACGCCGCCAAGGCCAAGGCGGAAGCGCTCCTGGCCGATCTCAAGAAGAATCCGGCCGGCTTCGAAGCCGCCGCCAAAGCCAACAGCGATTGCCCCAGCAAGGAAAACGGCGGATCGCTCGGCGCCTTCGGCAAGGGGCAGATGGTCAAGGAATTCGAAGAAGCCGCCTTCGCCCTCAAGGAAGGCGAACTCTCCGGCGTGGTGAAGACTCAGTTCGGCTATCACATCATCCGGCGTGACGCCGCCCAGCCGGAAAAGACCATCCCGTTCGAGGAAGTCAAGGACCGCCTGCTGGAAGGCCTCAAGGGTCAGAAAGCCCAGGCTGAAGTCGAAAAGATGCTGACGGAACTCGAAACCGCCAACAAGGCGGAATTCCTGGTCAAGGCCCCGGCTCCGGCCCCGGCTCCGGCCGCGACAACCAAGTAATCGTCGCCGCCTTCCATTCCCCGACGCCGTGAGCGCCGGGGATTTTTTTTGTCATGGAACCGGCTCAACAGGATCGGTGGACTTGTTTTTTTACTTCTCCGGGTGTATCTTATGGCAGGAGTCAGACTGTTTTTTTCAACCGGAAAAGGATACCCATGCTAGAACCTCGCTCCCATCTGAAACCCCTGCAGTGTCTGCCCCTCTGGCCGGAACGCTGTTCCGCCGGAACGGGCCATGCCGAAGATGATTTTCAGCCGACCCTGGACTGCTATCCGCTTGAAGACGGGCAGCCTCATCCGATTCTGGTGATTTTTCCCGGCGGCGGCTACAGCATCCGGGCGCAGCACGAAGGCGTGGATATCGCGGATCGTTTCCGCCAACTCGGATGCCATGCTTTCGTCGTGCAGTACCGGACGGCCCCCTACCGCTTTCCGGAACCGCAGCGGGACGCTTTCCGCGCCATCCGGCTGGTGCGGCAGCTGGCGGACCGGTGGCGGATGTTGTCCGATCGTCTGGCCGTCTGCGGTTTTTCCGCCGGGGGGCACCTGGCGGCCTGCACCGGCACCATCGCCGCGGAGGTCAACGCCGACGCCGGTGATGCGGCCGACGCTTTCGACATGACGCCCAATGCGATGATTCTCGGCTACCCGGTCATCTCTTTCGGACCGAACGGGCACGAAGGGTCCGGCCGGAATCTTCTCGGCGACAGGCTGGATGCGGAACGGGAACGCTATTCCCTCGAAAACCGGGTCGGACCGCATACGCCGCCGACCTTTCTGTGGCACACCGCAACGGACGCGGGCGTACCGGTGGAGAACAGCCTGATGTTCGCCGCAGCGCTGCGTACTCACCGGCGTCCGTGGGGGCTGCACGTATTTCCGGAGGGAGTACACGGCCTGGGACTCGCGCCGGAACATCCTGATATCGCCGTCTGGCCGGAACTGGCGCGGGATTTTCTGCGGGACCAGTGTAACTTCCCGCTCTGATGGAAACCGAACAACACCGGAATGATTTCCGAAGGAATTATATGGCATGATTTATTTTGATCCGATGTATTTTCTCTTCATCCTCCCGGGACTGCTGCTGGCGCTGTGGGCATCTTACCGCACCAAAAGCACCTTTGCGCACTATTCGCAGGTCCCGGCCTCTTCCGGTATGACCGGCGCACAGGCCGCCGCCCGACTGCTCCAGAATGCCGGAATCGATGACGTCCGGATCGAACGGACAGACGGCTTCCTTTCCGACCATTACGATCCCGTTTCCCGGAAACTGCGGCTTTCGGACGAAGTTTACTCCGGACGCAGCCTCTCTTCCATCGGCGTTGCCTGCCACGAAGCCGGACACGCCATCCAACATGCCCAGGCCTATGGACCGCTGACACTGCGCAGCATGATGGTACCGGTGGTGTCGCTGGCGTCGCCACTGTCCTACATCGTCATTCTGGCGGGATTCTTCATGCACGCGCCGGGATTGATTTTCGCCGGAGCGGTGATTTTCAGTGCGGCGGTGCTGTTCTCGATCGTCACGCTGCCGGTGGAATACGACGCGAGCGCCCGCGCCCGGAAACTCATGGAGAGCGCCGGCATCGTCTCCTCACGGGAGGCGGATGCCGCAGGCAAGGTGCTGAATGCCGCCTTTCTGACCTATGTGGCGGCTGCGGTCAACTCTCTGCTGGTACTGTTGTACTACCTCTATCGCGCCGGACTTTTCGGCGGACGGCGCGACTGAAAGAACCGGAGCGGCGCCCATGGATCGGTCTTTATTCACTGCAAAATTCAAACGGGATTACGTCGCCGCTTCGGCGGTGGTGATTTTCTGTCTGATCGTGATTTCGGAAATTACGCTGGCGGTCGGCATTCCGACCTACCTGCTCCGGTCCGACATCTGGGCGCTGCAAATCAAACGCCAGCAGCTGCTGAGCAGTTTCGATTCCCTGCGCAACTACTGCAATGAAGCCCAGATCAAGGAAACCGCGGCCGATGAGGAAAACAAGATCGTTCTGTGGACGCTGAATCTGATGGCCAATTACCTGCGACTGCACCGGCAGACCATCAATGCCGAGGAAATTGCCGCAATTCAGCAGGACATCACTGATCTGCGCCTGATCGCCGGTCGGGCGATCCAGGGAAAAAACGTCAACCAGGAAATGGAACTCAATCCGCAGCCGTTCCTCACCGCCCTCACCCGGCAGCTGGCGGACGGCGCCATGAACTCAGCCAACCATGAAAGCCAATAAACTGATCTCCATCATCGACCGGTTCCGGAAAAAGCGCATCGCCGTCATCGGCGACCTGATGCTCGACGTCTATCTGTGGGGACGAGCCACGCGGATTTCCCCGGAAGCCCCGGTTCCGGTCGTCTCCATCGACCGGACCAGCAGCTGCCTCGGCGGCGCCGCCAATGTCATGCGCAATCTGGTGACGCTGGGCGGCTCCGCGCTGGCCTTCGGCATGATCGGCGACGACGCGGACGGCCGGGAGCTCTGCCGACAGCTGGCCGAATACGGCATCAATCCGGAATCGGTCTGCGTGGACCCGATGCGTCAGACCACCCACAAACAGCGGGTCATCGCCGGAACCCAGCAGTTGCTCCGGGTGGACCACGAAGACGCCTCTCCCGCTCCCGTGCGGTTGCGGGAAGCCATTACGGAAAAAGTGCTGGCACTGATCGAAGCGGGAGAAGTTGACGCGGTCATTTTTGAGGACTACGCCAAAGGCCTGCTGTCCGACGAAATGCTGGCCGCCATCGTGCCCGCCGCCGCCCGGCGCGGCATCATCACCGCGCTGGATCCGAAACCCGGTAATCTCTCCCCGGTCCGTGGCTTGACCGTCATCAAGCCGAACCGTCAGGAGGCCGTTGCCATGGCGGCGCTGCCGCCCGGAAACACTCCGGAAACGGAACTGGATGGCGTGGCGGCCCGACTCCAGCAGCAATGGGAACCGGAATATCTGCTGATTTCCCTCGCCGCCGAAGGCATGGCACTGTATGACCGGAAGGGTATGAAAACCGTGATTCCGACCCGGGCACGGGAAGTTTTCGACGTTTCGGGCGCGGGGGACACGGTCGTAGCGGCGTTCACGCTGGCCCTGGCCGCGGGCGCCGCTCCGGCGGAGGCGGCTGAAATCGGCAACTACGCGGCCGGCATCGTCGTCGGCAAAGTCGGAACCGTACCCGTTGCCGCCGACGAAGTGAAAAAAGAACTCAACCGGGAGAACTGACCCATGGATCAAGTCGTCATCGCCATTCCAGCCCGCTACGGCAGCACCCGTTTCCCCGGCAAGCCGCTGGCGCTGCTCCGCGGCAAGCCGATGATCCGGCACGTCTACGAAAAAGCCGCAGCGTCCACCGCCGACCTCGTCATCGTCGCCACCGACGACGAACGCATCCGCAGCGCGGTGGAATCCTTCGGCGGCAGGGCAGTCATGACCCGCGCCGATCATCCCTCCGGCAGCGACCGGATCCGTGAAGCCGTTTCCGGCCTGGACTGCGACATCATCATCAACGTGCAGGGCGACGAACCGCTGATTCCGACGTCCGTCATCGATGAACTGATCGCGCTGATGAAAAATCACCCGGAATACGAAATGGCCACCGTCGCCGTCCCCGCCGACGCCGAAGCGCTGCACGATCCCAACCGCCCCAAGGTGGTTTTCGGCGCGACCGGAGCGGCGCTCTATTTCAGCCGTTCCCTCATTCCCTTCCGGCGGGAAGGCGGCGAGGAAACCACGGTGTACGCCCACTGGGGGATTTACGCCTACCGGCGCGCCGCGTTGGAAAAATTCGTGCAGCTCCCCCCCGGACGCCTCGAAATGTGCGAAAAACTCGAACAGCTCCGGGCGCTGGAAAACGGCATCGGCATTCAGGTTCTGGTTTCTCATCTCACCAGCATCGGCATCGACACGCCCGAAGATCTGGCGCGGGCCGAACAACGTTTACAGGAGGCCGGATTATGAACAGCGTCACCATCGGCGGGTCCGTGGTCATCGGTGACGGCCGCCCGGTCCTGATCGGCGGCCCCTGCATGGCGGAGAGTCTGGAGCTCTGTCTGGAATGCGCCGGATATCTGAGTGCTTTGTGCCGGGAATTCAAGGTCGGTTATATTTTCAAGGCCTCCTACGACAAGGCGAACCGCACCAGCGGCAGCTCCCGCCGGGGTCCCGGCCTGACCGCCGGACTGGCCATGCTGGCGGAGGTCAAACAGCGTTTCGGCATTCCCGTCGTCACCGACGTGCACGAGTCGACAGACGTTCCGCAGGTGGCGGAAGTGGTCGATCTCCTTCAGATCCCGGCCTTCCTCTGCCGCCAGACCGATCTGCTCGTCGCCGCGGCGAAATCCGGGAAACCGGTCAATATCAAGAAAGGCCAGTTCATGGCTCCCGAGGACATGCGCGGCGCCGTGGAAAAAATTCGTCTCGCCGGCAACCATCAGATTCTGCTGACCGAGCGCGGCAGCACCTTCGGTTATCACAACCTGGTGGTTGATTTCCGCTCGCTGCCGATCATGCGCAGCTTCGACGTCCCGGTGGTGTTCGACGCCACCCATTCCGTGCAGCTCCCCGGCGGGCTCGGCGGCGCGTCCGGCGGCAACCGGGAATTCGTCCGTCCACTGGCCCGGGCGGCGGCGGCGGTGGGCATCGACGCGCTGTTCGCCGAAGTGCATCCCCGGCCGGACCTGGCCTGGTCGGATGGACCCAATTCGCTTTCGTTCGAGGATATCCGCAAAGTGCTCGCCGAGGTCCTCGCCATTGCCAAACTTTCATAACCCGACAGGAATCTCCGGCATGCCGTTTCATTTTTCCCGCACATGGTTCCCGATGTTTCTGCTGCTGACGCCGGCCGTTCTGCTGCTGGCGCCGGTGCCCGCCCGCGCCAATTCCCTCAATGAACTGCGTGGATTGAAAACGCGGGAGTCCCGTTTCCCGGTCTATCACAAAAACCGCCTGCAATTGATGATCTACAGCGCCGAGGCCGAACGTCAGGGCGACCTCATCATCACCACCGGCCCGGTCATGGACATCATCCGCCGCGATGCCGACATCGACCAGATCGACAACACCCGGAAAACCGTTCTTTACCAGCTGAACGCTCCTCTTGCCGACATTCTGGCCTTCTGGGCGCAGCGGCTGTACAGTGAAGGCGTCATCAGCAGCACCCGGGCCGACATCAATCAGGAAAGCCAGCAGGCGGCAGGCGGTGAACCGGTTTTCTTCCGGTCGCCGCTGCTGGATCTGGACGGCGTCGGCTTCGATGCCGATTACTCTCAGCGAACACTCTCGGTGCGGAAAAACGTGCGCATCATCCTGCGTACCGCCGCCAGCAATCCCGAAAACCTCCTGAAAAGCGGTACCATACCCGAAAAATACGAATTCATCCGCGCGTATGCCGATTCCCTCTACATTGATTTCAACAAAGGGGAAATCATTTTGCGCGGCCACGTCAAAGTCGACGAGGAACGGGCCGCCATCACCTGCGACCGACTGCTGCTCTACCTGGACCGCAACGACCGGAACGCCGCGGCCACCGATGCGGATCCCATCACGAATTCGGGCGTGGAAGGCATTTCCAGAGTCATCTGCGAGGGACATGTCGTCATCGACCGCCGGACCGCAGATACCGACACCGCGGAACCGCGTCAGCGCGCCACCGCCGACCGGGTGGAATATCAACTGAAATCCGGCCTGATCACACTGACCGGGCTGCCGGACAATCCCCCCACCCTGCACCGCGGCAGCGACACCCTCAGCGGCGAAACCATTGAAATCCACCGCAATACGGAACAGATGGCCATCCGGAAAAATTGTCGCCTGGTCTTTCACCGGGAGGATGCGGATCAGCATACCACCAAACGGACCGATCTGCGCTCCGACGCCATGGATATGGATTATCGGAAAAACTCCGCGGTCTTCACCGGCAACGTGGCGGTGGAAGACCCCGATATGCAGCTGACCTGCCGCCGGATGAACGTTTCGTTCCGCGCTTCCGGTGAAAAAACCGCCCGGCCTGTCGCCGACACCACGCTGATGCCCGGCATCGACACCGGCGGACAACGGGAGCTTGCCGAAATCATCTGCCACGACGACGTCCGGGTCGTCCGCCGGGGCACCGCGCCGGAAGCCGGGGAACGTGCTGAAGCCGCTCAGGCAGTGCTGGACTATGCCAACCGGAAAGTCACGCTCTCCGGTGCGCATCCCCGCCTGGTCCGGGGCAACGATTCACTGACCGGAGAACAGCTGATCATCTGGCTCAACGACGAACGGTTGAGTTCGCCCGGAGACAGCCGGATCGTTCTCTGCTCCGCACCGGCGCCGGGCAAGGCCGCCTTGCAGACCGTGATCACCTCCGACTCCAGCGACCTGAATTACGGCGGCAATCTCCTGACTTTCAAGGGCAATGTGAAGGTGCGCGATCCCCGCATGACGCTGGACTGCGACGAGATGAAAATCCACCTGAAGGACGCTCCCGGTGAAAAAAACGCCGCACCTGCCGCCAAAGCCGCCGACCACAATACACTCGGCCTGGGAACCGGCAATTCCGGCAGCAAACAGCTGGACCGGATCGTCTGCACCGGCAAGGTGCACGCCGTGGAAAAGCGCATGAAACTGGACTGCGACGTGCTGACCCTTCATTTTCAACAGGCTTCCGGCGACGCTCCGGCGCCCGGCGCCCTGCAATCCGGCAAAACGCAGCTGGTCCGGATCGACAGTGAAGGCCATGTCCGTCTGGTAAGCCGTTCCGACGCCGTTGCTCAGGCGAAAGTCGATGCGGAACAGAACGCGACAACCACCGATCCGGTCG
>CASFXO010000021.1 GCA_949298665.1 uncultured Lentisphaeria bacterium | reverse complement strand
GCATTCGTGGTTCAACAGATTTCGCAAACTGCTCGTTCGATATGAAAAGAGCAACTCGTCATATGAAGCTTTGCTACACCTTGCCGCAACGGTTATAATTTATCGAAAACTTGCTGTTATTTAGGGATAGGTTCTAAAAATGGTAGTATTCTGACACATTCCATAGAGGTTCACTCCCCCTTCCTCCTCGATGGGGTCTCGGCTGAGCCATCGACCGAGGGCGGGACTGTAGTAACGGTAGTTGTAGTAGACGAAACTGGTTTCGTCGTCGTGGTATTCGCTGCTGAAACGGAAGGGGTTTTCGTCGCCGTTACGGCGAGCCGCCACAACGCCGAATGCCATGCAGTCGCAGATTACGCTCCCGTTCCCGAAGCTCATGGCCTTTGATCTCCCCGCCGTGTCGTAGGTGTAACTCAGTACACCATTCACTATAGCAGGATTCGTCTCATTTGCAAACGGAAGCAATGGCGATGGCTGCATGAACAACTTTTACAAGCGGAAACCATCAGGGCCAATGGCGCGGATCCCAGCCCCCGGGATATTCGTCGGCGACATTTTAAATTCCTTGCATAACTGTTGATCCGGACAGAAGAACTCCGGTGAATTGTGTGAGTATGAAAGTTTTTACTACATCTGCCATGTCGGCGGTCATTGCTCAAGAAGACGGAAACGGAAGGCGAGGGAACCCGATCCCATTTTTCATGATTCAGCCCTGAAACCGGTGCGGGTGCACTGCCTTTGGTGTTTGACAGGCGATGATTTCATTTCCTTGAATTCGCTACAGCAACAACTTCATTATCTCGGGCGTTCGGCTTTTGTTTTTTCCGGAAATGCAACGGCTTATCGGATTGACAGGGCGGCCGGGAGATGCTACTGTTATAAATACCCTGCCGGATTTGTCTGGAAGGGGACAGCTCTTTTTGCAGGCAGGGGCCGGCGGGTTCCGGGAAGGGGAGCTTCAGATCGGAAACCGATAATTCGGAAAGGTGGAATGCGATGTGGAGGCGTCTTTGTTTATTGCCGCTCCTGGCAGGGGGGGCGTGTGTGATGGCGGCGGCGGAGTGGAGACCTCCGAAATTGTCGGAACGGGAAATCTTGAAGCAGCTGCGGCAGGATTCACGGGTGCAGAGCCGTCCGCGGCTGTTGATTGCGAATTTTGATGAACTGCGGCATGGAGCGAAAACTCCGGAGGGACGTCTGCTGGCTGAACGGATTGAATATGATGCCGAGCGACTATTGGCGGAAAAGCCGTCCAGGTATCAGAAAACCGGAATCCGGCTGCTGGATGTCAGTCGTACCGTCCTGTATCGGATCAATACCCTGGCGGTCGCGTATCACCTGACCGGCCGGAAGGCCTATGCCGAACGCGCGGTGGCGGAAATGCTGGCCGCGGCAGCCTTCCCCGACTGGAATCCCTCCCACTTTCTGGATGTCGGCGAGATGACGCTGGCGCTGGCCGTCGGCTACGACTGGCTGTACGAAACCATGTCCGTCGAAGAGCGTGAAGCCATTCGCGAGGCGATTTTGAAACACGGCCTGCGCGCCTCCGTCGCCGACCCCCGGGCCTGGTGGATCAGGGGGACCAACAACTGGTACGCGGTCTGTCACGGCGGTCTGACCGCGGGCGCGGTGGCGGTCTGGGAGGCGGAGCCGCAGCTGGCGGCGCAGGTGATCGCGCGCGGCATCAACGGCGTCGCGCCTTACATGAAAAATTCCTATGCCCCTCACGGCGCGTATCCCGAAGGACCCGGCTACTGGGATTACGGGACGGATTTTACCTCGGTGTGGCTGGCGGTGCTGATGCGGGCGTTCGGGCAGGATTTCGGGATTTCACAGGCGCCGGGATTCGCGGAAACGGGCTTTTTCCTCAAGGCGGTAACCGGACCGTCCGGCAGAACCTTCAACTATTCGGACGGCGGATCCGGATTCCCGTTGGGCTTTTCCTCGTTTTATCTGGCGTACCGGTTCCGGCGGCCGGACTGGCGGCAGCCGCAGGCCGACAAGACGCTGGAGGAATACGCCCGCAGACGTCCGAAGAACAATCGCGGTCAGCAGCGGCTGCTGCCGCTGGTGCTGCCGTTCCTGGATTGTCCGCGGGACCGGGAGGCGGCGCCGCAGCTGGATTACTTCAGCGGCCAGGACGCGCTGGTGCCCATCGCCGTGCTCCGCAGCGGGTTTGATCGGAGGGCGGTCTTTCTGGGGCTCAAGGGCGGCGCTCCGAATGCGCCGCACGGGCACATGGACGGCGGTTCGTTTGTGCTGGAGGCGGACG
>CASFXO010000020.1 GCA_949298665.1 uncultured Lentisphaeria bacterium | reverse complement strand
CGGTGTCGCTGCCCGCCTCCGGCGTCAGTTCAGCCAGTTCGTTCAGGGAGAGCTCCAGCGACGGGCTGTTCCGTTCCGCCGCCAGCCGGTCCAGCGTCCGGTAGATGCCGTTCACCAGCTCCGGCGATGGATTGTTCAGATTGATCAGGAACTCCTGGACAAAACGATCGCTGTAGGAAAACAGGAGAATGCATTCCGCCGGTTCCCCGTCCCGCCCGGCACGCCCGGCCTCCTGATAATAGGCCTCCAGCGAGCCGGTCAGATTGTAATGCACCACGCGCCGCACGTCCGGCCGGTCGATCCCCATGCCGAAGGCGTTGGTCGCCGCCAGCACCGGGCAGGGGTCGTTCATGAAGCGTTCCTGGGCTTCCACGCGGGCGGCGTCGTCCATGCCCGCATGATAGGCGATGCAGCCGAAACGTTCGGAAATCTCCTCGACGGCCTTGCGTGTGGACGCGTAGATGATGGTCGGCAATTTCTGCCGCAGCAGCGTGTCCAGCACCTTCTCCTTGTCTTCCCGGCGCGGGCATTCCCGGACGGAAAACGACAGATTCGGGCGTTTGAAGCCGGCCACCAGCAATTCCATTTCCGGTCGGCGCAGCTGGGTGCGGATGTCGTCGCGCACCTGCCGCGTGGCCGTCGCGGTGAACGCGCACACCTGCGGCACGGCAAAGCGTTCGGCGCATTCTCCGAGGCGCAGGTAGGACGGACGGAAGTCGTGTCCCCACTGGCTGATGCAGTGCGCCTCATCCACCACCAGCATGGTCGGCGGAGCGTCGTTCAGCAGTCCCTGGAAGGCGCCGGTCTGGAAGCGTTCCGGCGCCACGTAGAGCAGTTTTACCCGTCCCGCGACGGTGTCGCGGAAAATCAGCTGCTGCTCGCCGAAATCCACCATGCTGTTGACGCACGCCGCGGCGATTCCCCGGGCCTGGAGCGCATCCACCTGATCCTTCATCAGCGAGATCAGCGGCGAAACCACGACCGCGTATCCCGGACGCAGCAGGGCGGGCAGCTGATAACAGAGGGATTTGCCCGCGCCCGTCGGCATGACGACGCAGAGGTCGCGTCCGGCCAGCACCCGCTCGATGATTTCGCGCTGGTTGTCCAGAAAACGGTCGTAACCGAAAAAGCGGCACAACGCCGCAGAAAGCTGATCGGTCATGGATGGCATGGATTCCGCAAAAACACGTGATTCTTCATCTGGATAATATAACCCCTTTTCCGGTTCCGGGCAATCGCGGAACGGTAAAAAACGCCCCCTCCCGGAGAACGTCCGGAACCGGTCGGCCGTCTCCTTCCCGCGGCAATTTCAGCGGGCGGCCCTCAACGCTCTCTGCGGAAGAGGCGCACACCGTGGGGCGCGATCGTAAAATCTCCGGCCAGTTCGACGCCTTCCTCATTCCAGAGATCACGACCGCGGGCGGCCCAATCCAGGCGGCAGACGCGCGTTTCCTCACTGCGGTTGAAGATCCCCACCGCCTCCGCGCCGTCCGCCAGCGCCTTGCGATAGATGCAAATCCCGTCCGGCCGCGTTTCGATGACCGGCGCCGCCGCCAGCGGGTCCTGGTTGATCGCGATCACCGCGTCGTTGGTCAGCAGCCGGAAGGTGGCGTCGTCCATGCCGGCGATGTCGCAGCTCAGCAGCAGCGGCGCGGACAGCAGACACCACAGGGAAAACTGCAGCCGCTGTTCCTCCCGCGTGAGCCGGCTGGGCGTATAGGTCGGGTTCGGCCGGTTCGGAATTCCGATCGCGCCGATCTGCAGCATGTCCGGATCCGGGAACCGCCCCGGGGCCAGTTGCCGGTGCCAGGCGAGGGGGTGTTCGAAACCGTTCCGTTCGATGCTTTCCCATTCGTCCCGGATGTCGGCGGTGATCCGGCAGAGCTGGGCGTGCCGGAGCAGTCCGGCGGCGTTCTCCACCGGGGCGTTGTTCGAGAGGCTCAATACGATGTCGCGGCCGCAGCCGCGCAGATCGGCGGCGATCCGCTTCGTCGTCGGCAGGTCGTTGGGCAGCCAGTCCACCTTGACGAAATCGACGCCCCATTCCGCCCATTGCCGGACGTCGTCGGTGAAATGCCACTGCGAGCCGATTCGGTCGACTTTACGCTCATGCAGTCCCGGATATCGGCCGAAAACCTGTTGCGGCTGAAGCCGTTCCGATTCCGGAAGAAAACAGGCTTCTTCCGCGCCGCCGTCGCTGCTGCCGCCGCGGAATCCGGCGTAGGTGGAGATCCAGGGTGTCGAATAGATGCCGAAGCGCAGGCCGAGGCGGTGAACGAAGTCCGCCAGCGCCTTCATGTCGGGGAAGCGTTCGTTGCCCTGCAGGGAGTTGTAACGTCCGCCGCGTTCGCCCTGCCAGCAGTCATCGATGTTGACGGTGTTCCAGCCGTGGGCGGCGAGTCCGCTTTCGACCAGTGCAGCGGCGGTTTCGCGGATCCGGGCGTCGGAAACGCCTTCGGAAAAACAATACCAGCTGTTCCAGCCCATGGGAGGCGTCAGCTGGATGGGCTCGTCGATCCGCAATTCCACGGT
>CASFXO010000019.1 GCA_949298665.1 uncultured Lentisphaeria bacterium | reverse complement strand
ATCCGCGGTGAAGGAAGGGGCAAAAGAATATTTGTAAATCTCCTGATTCATGTCATTAATATGATGGTGAAATTCACTTTTTACCACCGCTCCGGCGCAGATTGCCGGAAAACAGGGAGGATACTGTTATGAACGGATTCGATTTTTACATTCCCACCCGGATTCTTTTCGGCGCGGGCAAACTCGCGGAACTGGGACGGACACCCCTGCCCGGACACAAGGCGCTGGTGGTGATCTCCGCCGGTCAGGCCATGCGCCGGAGCGGCTATCTCGACCGGGTATTGGCACTGCTCAAGGATAATCACGCCGAAGCGGTCCTGTTCGACCGCATTCTGCCCAATCCCGTCCTCCGCCATGTGATGGAAGGCGCGGCCGTCGCGCGGCAGGAACAATGCGACTTCGTCCTCGGCCTCGGCGGCGGCAGCACCATGGATTCCGCCAAGGCCATTGCGGTCATGGCGACCAATCCCGGCGATTACTGGGATTACGTGGACAGCGGCAGCGGCGGGGCGAAGCCGCTGGTTCGCGCTCCCCTGCCGATTGTGGCCGTCACCACCACGGCGGGAACCGGCACCGAAGCCGACCCGTGGGCGGTGATCACCCATGAGGAACGGCGGGAAAAAATCGGTTTCGGCTCTCCGGGCATGTTTCCCGCTTTGTCCATCGTCGATCCTGAGCTGATGCTGACCGTGCCGCCGCAGTTGACGGCGTTTCAGGGATTCGACGCGTTCTTCCACGCGGCCGAAGGGTTTCTGGCCACCGTCGCCAGTCCGATGAGCGACCTGCTCGCTTTGAAAAGCATGGAATTGATCGCCCGACACCTGCCGGACGCGGTCCGGAACGGCGCCGACCTGGAAGCCCGCGCGCAGGTGGCCCTGGCCAACACCCTCTCCGGCATGGTCGAATCCGTCTCCTGCTGCACGTCGGAACACGCCATGGAACACGCTATGAGCGCCTTCCACCCGAATCTGCCTCATGGGGCGGGTCTGATCATGCTGTCCGGCGCATATTTTTCGTTTTTCGCGGACAAGGCGCCGGAACGCTTCGCCGCGATGGCGCGGGCCATGGGGGCGGCGGCGGACCCCGGCGCCATGGTGCCCGCACTGCTCAAACTCCAGCGCGCCTGCGGAGTTGCCGGGCTGAAAATGTCCGACTACGGCATTACCGAAGAGGAATTGCCGCAACTGGCCGACAACGCGATGACCACTCTCGGCGGCCTCTTCGCTCTGGATCGTTATCGTTTGAGCCGGGAGGATACCGTCGCCATCTTCCGGGCCGCCTGGAAATAACCATCAACGGAGGGGGTAATCATCATGTTCTGCGTCAAATGCGGAACCAGACTGCCGGAGGACGACACCCGCTGTCCGAACTGCGGCTGGGATCTGGGGGAACTGGCCATCAGCCATCGGCCGGAAATCAACAACGGGATGGTCGGCGCTCTGCTCGCCACACTGCTGTGCTGCCTGCCGCTCGGATTGGTCGCCATTGCCTGTTCCTCTCAGGTGGCCGGCAAAGTCGCCGCGGGAGACTACAGCGGGGCGGAACAGGCGGCGGCCAGAGCCCGGTTCTGGACCTGGGCCGCCGTACTGGGCGGAATATTCTTCAATCTCAGCGGTCTGGTGGTGCTCATGAATTCGCCGCTGCCGAATATGTTTTAGCCGGCAGCATGGCAGTGCCGCCGCTCCCCGGCCGGCGGGACGGCGGCACATTTTTCTGCGGAATTGCCTCAATCGGGCGGAG
>CASFXO010000018.1 GCA_949298665.1 uncultured Lentisphaeria bacterium | reverse complement strand
AGATAGCCCGGCGTCACCACCAGCGCCCGGCGGCACGGCAGCACCTGCGGCACCAGCCACAACAGTTCGCTGGAACCGTTCCCGAATAAATATTCCGCCGCCGTCCGCCCGCCGCGCTCCGCCGCCAGCCGACTCAGCGTTTCCGCATGCGGCTCGGGATACGGCGCCATTTCCCGCAGCGCCGCGAAACAGACCGCGGGCAACCCGTCCGGCATTCCCGCCGGATGCAGATTGACGCTGAAATCCAGCAGTTCCTCCGGCGCGCACCCCGCCGCCGCCGCCAGCTCCGCCGTCCGACCGCCATGAACGATCATGCGTCCTCCCGTTTCCGGCGAACCGCCAGCAGTGACAGATAGTTTTCCGGACGCTCCCGCACCGCCGCCGCATCCGAAGCGGAATATTCATCCTCCAGCCCCAGATGTTCCCCGTACAGCAGACGGTCGCCCGTCCGAAGGTGATTCAGACACCGGTCGCGCGTGTGGTAGGTCTTCAAATACACCGTGGTTCCTCCCGGTTCCGGTTCCGGCGGCTCCTCGTCCAGAGCCGGTACGATCTTCAGAAACTCCCGGTCCTCGGCCAGCGGCTCCTGCCGGGCCGCCGCCAGCGCACTCCAGGAATTGACTCCGGGCACCACCTCAAACGTCGCCGCCGGACACCGCCGGCGCAGCGCCCGGAGCAATGCCGAGCAGGTGCTGTAGGTCAGCGGATCACCGATCGTCACGAATGCGCAATCCCGCCCCTGCTCCAGCTCTCCGGCGATCCGCTCCGCGTGTTCCGCCGCCCGGCGCTCCCGCGTCGCATGATCCGGCGCCATCGAAAAAACCAGTTCCGTCACCCGCGCCTTCACCCCCGGCAGCGCCGCGACGATCCCCGCCGACACGCTGCGTTCCCCCCGGGACGCCGCAGCGGCGAAAATCACCTCCACGCGCTGCAGAATCCGCCAGACCTTCAACGTCACCAGTTCCGGATCACCGGGCCCCAGCCCCACTCCGTAGAAACAACCGTATTTCATGGTTTTCATCCGCTTTCCGCATTCCCGGCCACGTGGGCGTTACGGCTCCAGCCGGTCCGTCGTCCGCACGGGGTTGAACCAGTCCACGTCGGCGCCGCCCACGTATCCGACCAGCGATATGCGCGCCGACGCATGCGTATTGAGCGTCCCCACCGCCATCGCCGCCACATGGCCGTCCACCCAGGCCACGTTGGACAACCGGCTGTGCCGGAAATGATTCGTGCCCGACGTGTCCGCCGTGTATACCGCCCCGTCCGGTTTGCGTTTGCAGTACATGTAGGCCGTCAGCCGCACCGGATCATACACCCGGGTGCCCATCCCCGAACGGGCGGCGTCCCCGAATATCACGGTCGTCGAAGGCCGACGCGTCGCACTCCGCTTGACCGAGGCCGCGTCGCTGTAACGCCCGAACCACATCGCATTGTACGCATAACCGCCGGACCCGTCGATTTCCTCATAGGAAGACGCGGGCTCCCCGGTGGCGACGTCGCGCACCAGCACCACCCCCGGACAATGCATCACCCCGGGCACATTGCCGTAATAACTCCCCAGCAGCGGACTCGTGGTGATGTCCCACGTATTCGCCGTCTTGACCCCGAACCAGTAATCCCCCGCCCCCGAAGTGGATGCCGCATTCGTATAGGGCACGAACCAGTCGTCGGCGTCGTCGGCGTACAGCTGATTGGCCAACCCGATCTGGCGCAGGTTATTGATACAGGCAGCCGCCTTCGCCCGGTTGCGCGCCTGACTCAGCGCCGGCAGCAGCATGCCGGCCAGAATGGCGATGATGGCAATCACCACCAGCAGTTCGATCAGGGTAAAGCAGGGACGGCGGGAC
>CASFXO010000017.1 GCA_949298665.1 uncultured Lentisphaeria bacterium | reverse complement strand
CTTATAAGCGGAAGGCAACCCGTGAACAAGGAGCGTCCCCGTGCCGCATATCGATCGCCGTCTCGCTGAATATCTGCTCGCCCGCATCGCTTCCGGAGAATATCCGGTCGGCGGACGGATTCCGTCGCTGCGCCGGCTGGGGCGGAAATTCCACATGCCGCACAGCACGGTGCACCTTCAGCTCCGTCCCCTGCTCGCCTCCGGGATTCTGAGGGCCGAGGCCAACCGGGGCATCGTGGTCGGGACCAACCGCTTTTTCCCGCAACAGCCGTCATCGCGCAAGCTGGCCGCCCTGATCGAATCGGAGGTGCTGGGCGAACGGACCAGCATCAGTTATGTCGCGCTGCTGGCCTTTCAGCAGCTGGCCATCAGCGAAGGCTTCGAAGTGGCCATACATCCCGTGCATCATCAGGGCCTGACGCCGGAGGTTCTGGCCCGGGCCACCCGGGATTGTCTGGGCACGGCGCTGTTCAAGGAATATGACGCGGTACTGACCGAATTCGACAGTCCGCTGCCGACGGTGGCGACGCTGATGACCGACTCCTACGGCGGCCGGATTTCGCTGGTCAATCTGGACGAATTTCAGGCGGCGGAGCTGGCCGGGGCCTATTTTCGGGAGCGCAACGTCTCCCGGGTGGAGGTGATCGGACACGCATCGCCGATTTACCGGCGCCGGGCGGAGATTTTCCAGTCCTACTGGCGGCGGGGCGGCGGCGAGTGTGACATCTACATCGCGCCCCGTATCCGAAACCGCCTGTATCCGGAGGTCGGTTATCTGTTCACTTCCGACACCATGCTGCGGCACTACCATGCCGAATATCAGCAGCGCTGCGGGCGGAACCTGAATGAGGATTTCATCATTCTGGGCATGGACGGCAAGCGGCGGCTGAATCCGGACTGGCCGTTGTTTCCGTCCGTCAGCGCGAACTGGCGGGAGATCGGCGAAACCATGTTCCGCGAGCTCCGGCGGCGGATGGCCGCGCCGCATCTGCCCGGGCGCCGGATCCTGCTCGGCGGGGAATTGTTCCTGGTTTCCGACCAGGTGGAAACACCGGCGGCTCCGGGGTTTGCCGCCGTTCCCCTGCGGACGTTCGACTGCAGTGATTCCTTCGACATCGGCAGTGTCGTTTTTCATCAGTCGACCACGGTATGACGACGGCTGTGCTTCCTTTTTTCAAACAACAACCACAGGAGAACCGTCCCATGGGAAAAAAGACATTTACATTGATCGAACTGCTGGTCGTGATTGCGATCATCGCGATTCTCGCCTCGCTTCTGCTGCCGTCGCTGAACCGGGCGCGCGTCAGGGCCCGCACGATCAGCTGCGTCAACCAGCTGAAACAGATCGGTCTGGCCATGGCCCAGTACCCCGCGGACCATCAGGAATACCTGGTGCCCTGCCTCTGGAGCGACAATGCGCCGAATCAGTACTGGTTTTCGCTCTGCCGACCGTATGCGGAGTCCTTCTTTTCCCGCAGAAAACCCGGCGACGGCAATGCGCAGCCGGTGGCGGCGGTTCCGCTCTGTCCCGGCTGGATGTCCGAAGAGGGGCTGACCGACTGGCTTTACAGTGCGACCTGGCCCACCTGGAGCCCGATGACGGCAAAGAGCAACGGATATATTTCGCTCGGCGGTTACGCCCACACCTGGCTGAGCGGCTATCATAACGGCAAAACGATGACCTGGCCGATGATCAAATCCAACCGACTTTTGAATCCGAGTCGCAAAATGCGGGTTTATGATGGATATTATTATGAAGGGAGGATTGAAAAGGCCGATCTGTTCGAGCGTACGCCCGGCGGGGCGATTTCGTGGCTGCGACATGGCAGCCGGGCCGCCAACGTGCTGTTTTTCGACGGTCATGCCGCCGGTTTTCAGCAGCAGCCGCACGCGGCGGTGTGCAATGAGGCCATTTACCTGAACAAAAACATTAATATCAATGCCATTTGAATCCGTCATGAAAAAGTTTGCATTTTATTGCGCGGCGGCGGGCCTGATGCTGTTGCCGGGCGCGGCCGACGCCACGGAATTCGAGGCCGGGATCGGGGTCCCTGCGTCGAATCCCAAAGCCTACCGTGCGGAGTTCCGGGACGGCGTCTACCGGGTGTCCAACCGGATTCCGAGCCGTTATTGCGCGCTGGAGCTGCCGGTCGCTTTCGCATTCCGGCCCGATCTGCTGCTGACGTTCGAATATCGCAACCTTCTCCCGGAAAAGGAGGCGCTCGATTATAACGCGGTGGCGCTGGTGGACGAAAACCGGCAGACCACCTTCGGCAAACTGCCGGAGTCGCGGGAGTGGCGGCGGGCGCGGATTGCTCTCGGACGGCAGCGGTACGGAAAAGACCGGACGCTGCCCGCAGTCGGTGTCGGCATCATCGGCGTGAACGTCTACAGTCGGAGCCGGGCCGCGGAAGGCATTCAGGCGACGCTCGAAGTGCGCGACCTGCGCATTGCGCCGGATCCGGATTATGATCCGGCGGCGGGCCTGCGGATCTCCTATTCCGCGCTGCCGTTGTTCGACTGGGCGGCGACACCGGGGGGGCGTTATCGGCTGGAACATTCCGCGGATCCGTCCTTTCCGGCGGCGGGGACGGTGCGTATTCAGGTGCAGGAGCCGTTTTTCGTCCCGTCGGAACCGTTGTCGCCGGGCGTCCGGTATTACCGGGTCACGGATGCCGGAACCGGGAAAGTTCTTGCATCCGATGCCCTGTATATTCCGACTCCGGCGCAGGATTGGCGGCTGCCCGCGTGGGATTTCCGCGCCTTCGCCGCCGCGCCGCGTCCGCGGCTGAAGCGACTCGCCGCCTATTATCACCCGCATTCCGAATTGCTGATCCGCCATGCGGAGGCGCTCTGCCGTTATCCGATCCCCCCGGATCCGAAACCCTATCAGGAGGGCGCCGATCCCCGGTATCCCGCCTGGATCGACTGGTACAACCTGGTCGGCAACGGCATCATCACTCCGACCGGTCGCCGTCTGGCCGCGGTCGGGCAGGCGGCCCTGCTGAGCGACCGGCAGGATTTCCGGGAGAAGGCCCGGGAGTGGCTGCTGGAAGTCGCCCGCAACTGGGACCCCGAGGGCGGTTCCCACGCCCGCCGCCACGATCTCGCCGTCAGCAATCTGCTGCTGGGCATGGCCTGGTGTCTGGATGCCGCCTGGGACATTATGACCGGGGAAGAACGGGCGGTGGCCGCCGCCGCCATCCGGGCACGCGGCGACCAGTACTGGGAATGGCTGCATCCCTTCCGCGGTGAAGAGGCCAATAACCATCCGTGGGATCAGGCGCAGGCGGCGGCCGTGGCGGTGCTGTCGCTGCCGGAGGAGCCGGAGGCGGAAATGCGGTTCCGGTATCTGTGTTCGCTCTTCGCCTGCCGCTTTCTTCCGGCGCTGGGGTTCGACGGCGAGAACAACGAGGGGCTCGGGTACTGGAGCTACGGGACCGGACTGCTGGTGCGGTTCGTGGAGCTGGCCCGGTATACGGTCGGTGTGGATCTTTTTCAGCATCCGTGGCTGCGCCGGACCGCCCGGTTCCCGTTGTACAGCGCGCCTGACGGCGGGTTCGGCATCTCCTTTGCGGACACCGGCAGTCCCAACCATGGATTGACCGGGCCGGTCAACCGGCAGCTGGTGGCCACGCTCGGGGCCGCGGCCGCCGATCCGGCGGCGCTCTGGTATGCCGGTGTGCCGGAACGGCACGGCCGGAAGGCGGAAATTCCCCTCGGCATTCCGCAGAGTCAATATTATCCGCATATCGGGGTAACGCTGTTCAACACCTTTCTGCCGGACGGGCGGGAGAACGTCGCGGTCGGCTTTCACAGCGGCCGGTATTATGCCGGGCACCAGCACCCGGACCAGAACAGCTTCGTCATCAACGCCTACGGCGAAAAGCTGGCCATCGACGGCGGTTACTGCGACTGGTACAACAGTCCGCATTTCAAGGCGTATTCCGCCCGGACCGTTGCGCACAACACCATTCTGGTCGACGGGAAGGGACAGGCATTTCACCGGTTCGGCGCGGACGGGCGGACGACGGCGTTTCTGGATTCTCCGGATTTCGGCTATGTGGCGGGCGACGCCGCCGATCCGGAGATCTACGGCGGGGCGCTGAAACGCTTCGACCGTCAACTGTTGTTTCTCAAGCCCGGAGTCGTCATCGTCGCCGACCGATTGGAGGCGGAAAGGCCGAGTGTCTTCTCCTGGCTGTTTCATGCCCAGGGGGAGCCGCCGATTGCGGTTGCCGGCAACACTTTTTCCGTGGCGCGGCCGCGGGCCCGGCTGGACGGCGTCATGCTCCTTCCGGAACCGGTTGTCCTGACGACCGCCCCGGCTTACCGGACGCCGCCCAATCGTGTCGCTTCCATGGAGCCGGAACCGAATCCCGAGCCGGAATGGCTGCTGACCGCCACCCCTTCCGCCGCCGGCAGGGAAACCGAATTTCTGGCTGCGCTGTCGATCCGGCGCCGGGAGGAGTTCGGGACGGACTTGGTGCGGTGGCAACTTGCCGGGACGCCGGACGCGCGGATCCTGCGGAACCGGGAGTTTCTGGTACTGCTGCAGCGGCACCCCGGGCGGCAGGTGGAACTGGGGGGACTCACTACCGACGCCGCGGTGGCGGCTGTCCGGCTCGCCCCGGATGGACGGGCGGCGGCGGCCATGTTCATCAACGGGACCCGCTTGACCTTCGGCGCGCAGGAGTGGACGCTGCCGGAGAAGGGAAATTTCGCCACGGCCTCTTCTGCCGCCGTCGTTACGAATGCGGTCTCGCTGACGTATGACGGACGGAAGATTCCGGCCCGGCTGCACGTCACTCCGGAACCGGCGAAACGCTTTGTACTGGATGCCCGGCTGCATTTGACGGAATCCCGGAGGCTTGCCTTTCACATGGCGCCGGGGAAATTCCCGCGGTGTATCAGGATCAGCGGCGACTCATGCCGTGCCGTAGCGGAGATTCCCGCCGGAGAAGACGCCTGTCCCGGGGTCGCATTGCCGCCGGGCGACTATCTGCTGTCGGTCGTTTCGGAAGCGCAGCTGGAGCCGCTGGCGATCACCGACGTTTCGGCGGAATGTCTGCGGGCGGAACCGTCTTCTTCGCCGCCCGACGGTACCGGAATCCGGCTGGAGGCGGAAAATTATCACTCCGTCAGCCATGCCGTCGCCGAACTTTCCCGCCCAGACGCTTCCGGCGGCAAACTGCTCCGCGGATGGAATACGGAGGGGGTGACGCTGGTCTGGCGCATTCCGGTTTCCGCCGCGGGGCGTTACCGGTTGTGGCTGCGCCTGGCGGCGGAGTCCGGGGCGATTCTCGTGCGCGTTTCCGGCGATCTTTTTCCGGAGCCTGTGCTGGTGGCGATGGATGCGACCGGCGGCGCCGGTTTTGCGCCGGACGAATACCGGTGGTTCCGGATTCCGGAGCTGTCGAAACCGGTTTCGGGCGAGGTCCGGCTGCGGCTGGAAGTGTTGCAGGGGGCGCCCAGCTGGGACTGTCTGGAACTGGAACCGGTTTCGCCCTGAAGCCGTTTTCCGGTTGGCACCGGGTGGCGCAGGCGCATAAAACAGGTTGCGGCGTCCCTGGTGTCATGGGGGCATGGTTCTTTCCGGGAAAAATGCGCCGGTGCCGGGCGGGAGACGGTTGAAAATCCGGCGTTTCCGCGATATATTGCTTTCCGTTGAGTGCGCAACGGAGAGGATCATGAAAACAAAATTGACGGAAAGTCTCGAAGACTACATGGAAGCCATCGCGGAACTGACCGCCGTGAACGGCCACGCCCATTCCAAGGAGATCGCGGAACGGCTCCATGTCACCATGCCCTCCGTCACCGGCGCGCTCCGACAGCTGGCGAAACTCCATTACATCGTATACAACACTCATTTCCCGGTGGAGCTGACCCCGGAGGGGTGGAAAGTGGCGGAGCGGGTGATCTACCGTCACAAGATCCTGAAGAAATTTTTCGCGGAGATCCTGGGGTTGCCGCTGGAACAGGCTTCCGAAACCGCCTGCAAGCTCGAACACATCATCGACGAGGAGGCCGTTGAACGGTTCGTCATTTTCTCCGAGGCGATCGAAAACCGCACCGACGCCCGGAGTCTCCAGACGTATCTGACCGAAGCCATGGCCAATCTTACGGCGGGGAATTATCCGGCGTTGTGTGTCCTGAGCGCCCTGGCTCCCGGGGAAAGGGCGACGGTCGAATGCTGGAGCCGCAATCTCCGCCATCCGGAACGGCTCGAACTAGCTTCCGGTGACGCATTCACGCTTGCGTCGATTTCACTGGACAAGACTCTGCTGCGTCTCGCCGTCGGCGACCGCACTGTGGAAATCGCGCAGGAAGATGCGGAAAACATCTGGGTCCGCCGCGCTGCGGACCCCGTGGCCTGACCCGTTGCCGGTGTCGTGCGTCCGCGGCGCCGCCGTTTCATTCAGCCCACGAGGCTGGTTCCGATCCGGAGCAGACTGCCGGTCTGGTAGACGATCAGCGTCAGGAGGTAGGCCAGCAGAAACAGTCCCGCCGCTTCCAGACCGACCCATTTCCACGAATTCAATTCCCGTTTGATGATCGCCAGCGTCGCCAGACACGGAATCGACAGCAGACAGAACAGCATGACGCAGAATCCCTGCAGCGGCGTGTAATGCCGGAGCAGCTGCTGCCGCAGCGGCACCGATTCCTGATCCGTTTCGCCCTCGGCATAGAGAATGCCCAGCTGGGAGACGAAAACCTCCTTGGCCGCCAGCGCCGCGATCGACGCGGTCGTCAGCCGCCAGTCGAACCCGATGGGGCGGAAAAGCGGTTCGAGTGCGTGCCCGATCCGTCCGGAAACGGTATACTCCATCAATTCCGCCATTTTCCGGTTTTCCAGCGCGGTTACTTCGTCGTGATTTCTGCGCGCGGCGGCCACCAGCGCGGCGGCGGTGCTGGAAAGGGGCGCGTTTTCCAGCATTTCGAGCTGTTCCTCCGGCAGCACTTCTCCGGCCCGGATTCCGGCGAGGACGGCATCGTCCAGCGCTTTTTCACGGGCGAGCAGCCGGACTGCGTTTTCATCGATCCGTCCGGCTTCCTGCGCCCGGGCGATCTGCGCGTCGTAATCCTGTGAAAACTCCTTCTTTTCCGGGAAGGTGTTGGCAATGTACAAGATCACGCTCGCCGCCAGAATCAGGGTCCCCGCCTTGTGCAGGTACATCCGGCCCCGGTCCCACATGTGCAGCAGCAGGCTCCGCAGCGTCGGCATCCGGTACGGCGGCAGTTCCATCAGGTAGACTTCGCCGTCACCCTTGAAAAGAGTGGATTTGAGCAGACGTGCGGCGATCAGGGCGACGACGACGCCGATCACGTAGATCAGACACATCATCACCGCATAGTTGTCGGGGAAGAACGCCGGAACGATCAGGGCATAGATGGGCAGCCGCGCACTGCAGCTCATCAGCGGCAGCACCATCACCGTGGTGCGGCGGTCGCGGTCCGATTCGATCGTGCGGGTCGCCATGATCGCCGGGACCGTGCAGCCGAAGCCCAGCACCAGCGGCACGAACGAGCGCCCCTGCAGGCCGAAGCGCCGCATCAGTCCGTCCATGACGAAGGCCGCGCGCGCCATATAGCCGGATTCCTCCAGAATCGCGATGGCGAAGAACAGAAAGAGAATGTTCGGCAGAAACACCAGCACCCCGCCGACCCCGGAAATCACCCCGTCGGTCAGCAGCGAACGCAGATAGGGCAGGTGTTCTTCCGGCCACCCGGATTGGATCGCATCGACAAGCCGGGCGAATCCCTCCTCGATGTACCCCATGAACGGGTCGGCGCAGATGAAGGTGAACCAGAACGTCGCCAGCATGATGAGAAGAAACAGCGGCAGCCCGAGGAACTGATTGGTCATGACCGCGTCGATCCGGTCGGAGATTTCCCGCCGCCGTTCCTGCGTCATGGAAATCGTATTGCGGCAGGCGCCCGCCAGCATGGCGTAACGGCGGTCGGCCAGAAAGGTATCGGCTTCGATGGCGTGTTTTTCGCGCAGGTGGCGGATCTGTTCCTCGACTTCGTTCAGCACCGGGGCGAATTCCGGCAGGCGTGTGACGGCGGAATCGTGCTCCAGAAGTTTGATGGCGAAGAACCGGGCGGGAATGTGGCGGAAGCGCTCGATATTCAGGGCATCGATCTTATCCGCCACCGCGCGGATCGCGTCATCGATGTCCGCGCCGTAGGAGAGCATCGGCATGCCGTGGTCGTCGAGTTCGGTCAGCGCCTTTTCCAGCCGGTGCAGCAGGGGGCGGACGCCGTCGGAGCGGCAGCCC
>CASFXO010000016.1 GCA_949298665.1 uncultured Lentisphaeria bacterium | reverse complement strand
GGAACAGAAAAACAGCGCTTCTACCGTCGCGAGTTCTCTGGTTTATTAAGCCGGGACGGAAACCGCGAACATGAGGAAACCGGATTTCACCAACCTCCTGCAGGTGCTGGCGGGCGAAAAACCGTCCCGCCCCACTCTGTTCGAATTCGCCGTCAGCGAACGCCTCTTCCAGCACGTCCGTCCCGGCTGCGACCGCTCCCCGGAAGCGCGGGCACAGGCCTGGGCGGAACTGGGATATGATTACGCCTTTCTCCATGCCGGGCTGCGGTTCACCTACGGGCCGGAAACCCGGGCAGCCACCATCTCCCTCAATGAAAGTCCGCTGATCAACTCCTGGGAGGATTTCGAGAAATACCCCTGGCCGAACGTCGACGATTTCGATTATTCCCTCTATGCGACCGTGAAGCTGCCGCCGGGCATGAAACTGATCGCCTGGGACCCCAACGGCATTCTGGAGAATCTGATCCGGCTGGTTGGTTCCGATCAGCTCTGTTTCCTGTGTTTCGATCAGCCTGATCTGGTACAAGCGATTACGGACCGCATCGCGGATCTGGAATACGCCCATTATGAACGAGCCCTGCAATTTCCGGCCATCGGCGCCTGCTTCGTCAACGACGACTGGGGCTTCGCCCAGGGCCCCATGCTGCGGCCGGAAGACATGCGCCGCTACATCGTGCCGCAGACCGCCCGGCTCGTAAGGCTGATCCACGATGCCGGGCGGCCCGCCCTGCAGCACTCCTGCGGCAACGTCTTCGACTGCGGCCTGATCGAGGACGTCATCGAGGTCTGCCGGTTCGACGGCCGTCATTCCTACGAAGACAAAATCCTGCCGGTGGAAACGGCTTACGACCGCTATCACCACCGGCTGGCCATCCTCGGCGGGCTGGATGTCGATTTTCTCTGCCGCAGCACCCCGGAACAGGTGGCGCAGCGGGCCCGGGCCATGCTGGAACGGTGCGAAGCGGACGGAGCCTATGCGCTCGGCTCCGGCAACAGCATCCCCGATTATGTGCCGATGGAAAATTATTTTGCCATGATTTCCGCGATCAATCGATAAAAGACTTTTCAACAGCAGAAAGGAAACCGGCAATGCGGTATGTCTCTCTCCGATATCTCCTGTTCCCGCTCGTTCTCGGCTGTGCCGGGGCCGCTGAATGGAACTGGACCGCTTACGGCAAAGGCCCCGGCAATTTCACCCGTGACGAATCCGGCGTCATCCGGATCCGGGACAACAGCCCGGAACAGGAGTACGGCATCCGGACGGTCCTCCCCGTCCCCCGCCCCGGGAAATACGAGGTTTCCTGCGAAGTGGCGCTTCCGCCCGGAGGCAACGCCGCCGGCAATACCAAGCTCTTTCTGATCGCCGGCAAGCAACAGGCCGCCGCCTACTTCACCGGAGTTGAAACCGGCCGATTCCGGCGCTACGTCGCCGGCATCGACATCCCCGCCGGAGTGGACAAACTGCAAATCTATCTTTACAGCTCCTACAAGGAAAAAGCCGACTTTCTGGTCAGAAATCTCCGCATGGAAGCGGTAAATGAATTTTCCGTTCCCCCGGGGCCGCTCACCCCGCCGTCCACGGCATCCGCCACACCCGCCGCCCCTCCCGGCGAACTGCGCAACCCCGGACTTGAAAACCGCGACGACGCCGGCGTGCCGCGCTTCTGGCGCAAATACGGAAAGGTCCCGCTGCCCGCCCCCGCTCCAGGGCCGCTGCTGATCAACGACCCGGACGATCAGGGTGAAAACGGCATTTATCAGGATATTTCCCTGCCCGCGGACGGCGGCAATTATCTGGTTACGGTCACCGCCGCCCTGCCGGACGCCGACGCCGATCCCACCGGAGCCTACGTCCAGCTGCGCACCCAGCCCGACAATCAATACCGCCAGGCCCCTCTGGAAACCGGTTATCAACCCGGCGAAACCGCCGAAACCACGGTCGGCATGACGCCCGCCCCCGGATCCCGGACGCTGCGCGTTTACATTTATACCCA
>CASFXO010000015.1 GCA_949298665.1 uncultured Lentisphaeria bacterium | reverse complement strand
GGATCAGCAACCGGTAACGTCCGGACTCCGGCACCCGGAAGGACCATTCCGCGAATTGGCCGGCAGTGCTCCAGTTGGTGGTGGTTTTGCCGCCGGAAGCGGAGGGACGGTCGGCGATTTCCACCGAGTTCCGGGTTTCCGGAGTGGGATTCTCGGCTTCCACCAGCACTGCGTTTTCCGGCAGACGGTAATCCGCCGGGTGCATGATGCCCCGGGCGCGACCGGCGTCCGAAGTCCGGAGGGCGACACTCCGCAGGTTTCCGGCGGTGGCAAGATGGAACAGATAGGTTCCCTGATTCAGAAAGAGGGTCGCGGAGTTCCCGGACAATGTGTTGGTATGGCGGGCGGAACCGTTGGAGAGGATGAAATGGACCGGCCGGTCATCGTCGCTGCCGACCTGCATGTCCAGTCTGGCGTCGGCGGGGATTTCCAGCGTTCCGGTGTACAACGTAGTGCTGCTGCCGTCCGACCGGGAAATCACGTGACGTTCAAGTTGCATCGGAACATCGTTGATGGTGAGGATTTGCACTTTTTCCGGCGCGGCGGTTCGAGGTTTTTGCAGAGCCGCGGCGCCCGGCGCGTCCAGCCGGAGCAGTTCCCGGTCCCGGAACCGGAGGGTGGTGCCGCCGGAGATCATGGCGTCGCGCACCGTGCCGTCCGGAGCGATCCGCAGCGCGGCGGTTTCGGCGTCGGTGGTGATGTTTTCCAGCGTGAACGATTTTCCGGGACGGCGATTGAAGAGGGCGATGATCCGGTCGTCGCCGTCCCGGGTTTCGACGCCGGCGGCTCCGGCGGTCTGAAGGGTGCGGTATTCCGGGGGCGCGGCCTGGTCGCCGGCGCGGGCGATGCGCATGGCGGCGAGAAATTCCGTTGCGGCGGCGGGCGCGGCGTTTTCCGTGAAGAGGCGCCATTCCGGCTGGGGATGCGGAATCACGTCCACGGAATAGCCCTGCACCGGATCGACGGAATAGGCTTTTTCGACCTGCATGGCGGTGTTTTCCGGCAGCAGCATGCGGCCGTCCAGCCGGGCGAGGGGGCGGACGATGGAGAAATTGGAACCTTCCGCGCGGGTGTCTTTCATTTCCTCGGTGTGGGAAAGGAGCTGCCAGCGGAACGTGGACGGTTCTTTTGCCGCAAGTTCATCGAAAATCACCACCACGGACGGTTTGACGAAGAGCAGCCGCCGGTTGAATTTCGACAGCTTCCCATTGTACACTTTCGGAGCGGAGGCGTCGCCTGCGGCGTAGCCGAAACCGGGAGAGTCGAAGGCTGCGGTCAGCCTGCCGTCCGCGTCCTTCTTGTTCCAGGACTGGCCTTCGCCGGTGACCCGAATGGTGTTGTGGGCCTGCGTATGGACGCTGTAGGCTTTGAAATGCTTGCTGCCGTACCAGTCGTAATAGCCGCCGTCGATGGCGAGTTTATCGCCGTAAGCGTTGATGACGAAGGCATTCTGGTCGGCGTGCTGGTGGCCGGCGAAAAATTTTCCGCTGTGAAAACCCACGGCGACGTTTTCCCGTCCGTCCGCGAGAAAGGTGTTGAAGACCGCCAGTCCGATGTGCGGATAAACGACTGACTGCGGGATACCGGTCGGCGGCTGCGCCTGTAGTTCGCCGTCCCGGGGAAACCCGGCATACCAGAGGGCGACCGGGTCGCCGGTCTGGCGCGCCAGGCGGCGGGTGAATTCCCGGTTGACCGGTCCGCGGGCGGCGTGGTTCGGTTTCCCGTTGTCGGCGAAGGAGACCCAGAAACCGTCGGGCGGCGCGCAGTACAGCGGGAACCGGGCGGTTTTCGCCAGCCACGGCTGCGTGTAATAATTCATGCCCGTAACGCTTTTGACCAGATCCACATAGCGGATGGCCAGACCGAGGCCGTAACTCCAGTAGGCCAGGCCTTCATTGTTTTCCCCGTCGAAACCGAGCGACGGCAGAAAGCGCGTGGCGTACAGGTCGGCGACGAAATCAAACCATTCTCGGCTCTCCGGATTTTCCGCCAGCGTGACCGCGGCGAAGGCCAGCGCCTGGGCCCGGTCCCAGGGATGATTCTGCGACTCGTTGCCCCGGAAGGGGTTGGCGTCCACCCAGAATTGCCGCCCGCGCGCTTCGATGGCCTTGCTGACTTCGGCGCGCTCCTCCGGCGTCATGAGGTCGTAGGCGGCGTCGAAACAGTAGCCCATGCCCATCAGCAGATTGGCCGCCTGCAGGTCGGCGCGCTTCATCTGGCTGCCGCTCTCCGGATCCCAGGTGCGGCTGACCGCCAGCACCAGTTCGCGGGCTTTCTGTTTGAGGTCTTCCCGGCCGGTCAGCATGGCGGACTGACCGACGATGGAGAGTTTGTTGCCGGTGGAGGAAATGACGCCGCCGGCGATTTTGCCGTACCACTCCACCCAGGCGCGGATATTGGGATCGGCGCCCTCCCGGTAGGGTTCCGGATTGGGGGGGACGGTAAAATTCAGGAGTTTTTCCGCGGTTTTTTCCTGATTGGTGCCGTTGATTTCCGCATAATAGCGCGCCAGCGGCAGCAGCCGGGGATGGGGCGTGGCGGTAAGTTTGGCGAAGTCGAAAGCGGGGCGGGGCCAGTGGTGGCTGCGTTCCGGAATGAGCAGTTTGTCGCGGGCGACTTCCCGGCCTTCCGGCAACGCCGTGACCCGGTAATGCCACAGGCCGGGCTTCAGGAATTCCGGGGGGACGAAAAAGTTCCTTTCCAGTTCGACCTTCTGCGTCGCGGCGTCCGGCATGGCCGGATCGAGACTGTATTCCAGCCGGTAGCCGGTCGCTTTCGGGTGTCGCTTACAGTTGAAAATAGGCTGGGCGGAGTAGGAGACGCGCACGCCGTAGAGCGGATTGTTTTCGGGATAGA
>CASFXO010000014.1 GCA_949298665.1 uncultured Lentisphaeria bacterium | reverse complement strand
CCCCGTTTCCAGTACCGCCAGCAGCGACTCCAGGGAGTTCCGGATGCGGTCCTTTAGTTCCCGGGCCGCGGCTTCGGTGTAGGTGACGGTCAGGATGGCTTCGACCGGAAGGTTTTTTTCCAGAATCAGCCGGGCGAACAGGGTTTTGATGGCGTGGGTCTTGCCGGTTCCGGCGGCGGCTTCCAGCAGATGCCGACCGGAAAGCGGCAGCGCCAGTGCCGGCGGTGTGGCGGGGGATGCAACGGAGTTCATGGCAAATCCTCCGCTTCGCCGAAGAAGGCCCGGGCGTTCTCCTGCCAGAGCGGCAGTTCGCCGGAAGTTTCCGGATTTTCCGGAACGAACAGCCGGACGGTGAAATCATCGCCCTCTCCGGGAAGGCCGTTGAAGGTCGTCTCCCAGGCGGTCCGATAATTCTGGTGCCGGGCCAGCAGATAGGAGGTGCCGGGCAGAAACCGCAGCGGCTCCCGTTGTCCGGAATGGTACAGGCGCCGGATGGTTTCCACCCGCTCCCGGGTCCGGGGTGAGTTTTCTCCCGGAAAACGGGCGATGCGGTCCGCGCAGACCAGAATGACGCCGTTTGGAGGCGTTCCCGGCATGGCCGCCATCTGCCGCAATCCCGTCAGGGCGCGGCACAAAATGCCCAGCATGGCGGTGCGTCCGTTCCATTTGCCGGGCAGGAGCAGGGCGGTGTCGCCGGCGCAGCGGGCGGCTGCGAGAATGTCCGGGAACTGCAGTTCCGGCGGAAGTTCCAGACGGTTTTCGGAAAGGAAAAGTTGCCGGACCGTCAGTTCGCCCAGTTCCTTTCGCGGCAGATCCAGCAGTTCGCCGCATTCCCGGTCCAGCGCCTCCAGTACCAGCCGGTCAAAGGGCGCGGGCGGCAGGGAACCGTCGGCGCGGCGGCATTCGATCCAGTCGGATCGGGATTGTCCGGAAAGCTCCAGTCGCAGCAGGTCGGAACGCAGTCGGCGGTATTGCAGGGGATCCGGCGCGAACGTTTCCGAATCTTCCGGCAGTTCCGTCGTTTCGAATTGATCCTGCAGCCGCAGCGTCCGGCGGCAGAACCAGCGGAACGGATGGCGGAAAAAGGAATACAGTTCCGCCGGATCCGGCAGCGTATCGGACGCTGGTTCCGGATCTTCCGGCGGCGGCAGCGGTTCGGCCAGAAACGGCGGCGGTGCAACTTCACGCCGTTCCGCCAGCCGGAGGGCGGTGCGGAAGTTCTCCGGAGACCACGAATGCAGCGCGCCGCCGGAAAAGTAATCCCGCGAGTAGGCCTGCAGCGGGTGCCGTTCCGTCAGAGGACGCTTCCGGACGGCAAGATCATACCGGGTGGACAGGTAATGGGTCAGCTCCGACACCAGCGACGACGGCGGTCCGGGTTCATTGTCGACGATCGACTGCCCGACATAACTGATGTACAGCACCTCCCGCGCCGCCAGCAGTGATTCCAGAAAGAAGTAACGGTCTTCCTGCCGGGGAGAGCGGTCGCCCCGGCGCGGCCGGCTCCAGATCAGATCCGGTCCGAAGTGGCTGGCCCGGCGCGGAAACGATTCTTCGTCCATGCCGAGCAGACAGATCATGCGGTGCGGGATGTTGCGCATCGGCTGCATGGCGCAGAAGGTGACGCCGCCGCGCAGAAAGCCGCTGCCGCTGCGGTCTCCCGAACGGAGTTCCTGTTCGATTTCCGCAAACAGGACTTCCGCTGTCACGGGAAAATCAATGCCGGCCCGTTCGGCGTCGGCGCAGACCGCGTCCGCCGCTTCCCGGATATGGCGGATGGCGAGATAACGGAGGTGGTCCGGAGAAAAAAACGTTTCCGGCAGCCGGAGCAGAATCGGCCGCCATTCCGCCGGGGTACGGGGGCGGTTCAATAACGGCTCAAGCCGAATCAGTTGTTCCAGAAATTCGTCCAGCCGCATGGCCAGAGCGGCACGTTCTCCTGTCATGAAGCGGATCGGCAGGATACCGGAATAGAGTTTTTCCCTGCCGTTCACGTCCGGCCGCATGGCGAAGCCGAGCAACAGTCGCTCCCGCCAGCGTCGCCACGACTGTTCCTCGAATGCCGGAGCGTTGTTGCCAAGCAGTTCCTGCCGGTGGGCGCCGTCGATGCCCCAGGCGACGCTGTTTTCGCGGAACAGAGTCCGCAGCAGTTCGAAATCGGCGGGTTCGAAGCCGAATTTCGCCGCCACCGCCGGATTGCTCAGAAAGGCGAAGACCTCGCTGAGCAGATAGCGGCCGGAGGCGAGTCGCCACAGCGAGAGAAACGCCTGATACACCGCGTCGTCCTCCTCCGGCAGGCGGTCGCCGAGTTGAAATGGAATATAGCGGGGAGAGTCCGGCGGAATGCTTTCGAAGACCGCCTTGATGTACGGCGCGTAGGCGTCGATGTCCGGCGCCATCACCATCACGTCTCCCGCGCGCCATTCCGGATGTTGTGAGAAGCGGGTCAGCAGTTCGTCATGGAGAATCTCGATTTCCCGGAGTCGATGGTGGCAGTTGACCACGCAGACGGATTCGTCTTCTGCTGCGACGGCCGGTTTTCCGGAACGGTTGACGCCGTCGAGGATGTCCTGCTGGAGCTGGTGCAGCAGCGTCGTTCCGTCCGTTTCCGGTTCGTGAAAATGATTCCGGGGATCGTCGGGATCATAATCGGTGTATTCCAATATCGCGGCGAAGAACTCCCGCCCCAGCCGTCCGCAGGAGGCCAGCAGGACGTTGAATTCCTCGTCGGCCGCATCCGGGTTTTCCAGCGAATCGTCTTCCATCCGGAGCAGCCGGTCCAGCGGGCGGCGTTTTTTCTCGCAGGCGGGAATGGCGAAACTCCACTCGGCCCGACAGGGCGAGAGATACAGGAAATGCACCGGGATGAATTCCGCAAGCTTTTGAAAGAACCACAGATACAGCGGCGGCATTGAGCCCGCTCCGAAGACGTGAAGCCGGTGATGGCGGTTTTTCACCGCGGCGGCGCCGCGCAACTGAAAAAAACGCTTGAAAATTTCCGCCCGTCCTCCCGTTCCTCCGGAAATACGCCGCCAGAGTTCCCGCTGGGCCGGGTCGTCGGGGCCGCCGCGCAGCATCATCTCCGGTCGGTAAATCTGGTACTGGTCGAACACCCCCGCCAGTTCCCCGGCAAGCATCCGGGCCCGTTCCTCCCGTCGGCCGCCCTCCAGATAGGCGCGGTACGCCGCGAACGCCGGGCGGTCCTCCAGCTCCAGCAGCACGGAGAACAGGCGGAAACGCATGTCCCGGGGACGGAAGCGGTCCAGTTCCGCCGTGGCTTCCCGCGGCAGCGCCAGATGCAGGATGTCGTCGATCAGGCGGTTGAGAAACGGGAAGTCGATGTTGCAGCAGATGCCCAGCTTCCGGCCCAGTTCCTGTTGCAGAAACGTGGCGATGCCCCGGTTCTGCACCACGACGGTTTCCGGGCGGAAGGGGTCGTCCGAAGGTTCGGAGAGCAGCATTGCCAGACGGTCCGACAGGTCTTCCGGACGATTGCCGGCGTACAGTTGAAAACGGTTTTCCATGGAGCTCCGCATTGACGATACGGCGGCGGGAATCCTCACCGTCGTTGTTTTTTCCGCAGGAGACGCGGCGCGGTTCGCGAAGATTCCTCGAAGTGCCCGGAAGGGGGGCGCCGTTTCATGAGGGAACCCGGTTGCGCATCCTGTGCGATTATGATAGACCTCTTCCCGGAAAAATCCAGTCGTCCGCCGCAAAAAACACCAAATTCATTGGCCGGATGGCGCGAACGCCGGGTAGGCGACGCGGTTGGAGCGCCATTGCAGCACGTCGATGGGGCGGAAGTCGAACCAGCCGCCCAGCGCCAGCTTCTGCCGGAGACGTTCGGCTTCATTGCCGCTGCGGTGCAGCAGGTAATTCTGCTCGCTGCCGTAGCGGAGAATTTCGTCGGGCAGCCGGCCGCTGCTGAATTCGAGATTGGCCAGGTCAAAGGAACTGTCGCTCAGCATCCGGGTGGGGTAGGAGAGTCCCGTCGTGTCCTCCAGCGCGCGGAAGTCATACTGGGCGGTGCCCTGACTGTCCGGATCCCGTTCGCTCACCGAGACGCTGCGGTCATAAAAATAGTCGGTGGAAATCCCCTCCCGGGCGTTGAACGATTCGTCGGTGGCCAGAAACGGGATTCGGACCGTGCCGCCCGCCTGATTCTTCTGGTACTCGACGTCGGTGTAATTCCAGTCGCCGATGTCGCTGCCCCCCTGAAAGCCGCTGGTCGTGCGGGAGGCGAGCGTCTCCGCGTCGGTACGGGCCGAGAGCAGCACCTTGATGCTGGTAATGCCGAGGCCGCCGACGAACAGAATCCCGACGGTGACGAAGGCGATCGCCAGCAGTGAAATCGCGACTTCCACCGTGGCCTGGCCGGATTCCCGGCGATATGAAGGGAATGGTTGGCGGTTCATGATGTTTTACAACCTCGGTGGTCCGGAATTGGTGCCGGGGGGCAGGCCGGGGCCGCCGGGATAATGGCGGGCCTGTCCGCAGGCGATGTCCTCATTGGTCAGAATTTTTCCGTTCCGGGTGAGAAAATAACGGTACCCGTCCCGGTCGTTGCCGAAATAGGTGCGCAGCGCGCCGTCCGGCTCCAGCACGACTTCGGTGACCTGGCGGACGACGTTTTCCTCGACCAGGTATTTCCGTTCCATGGTGGGATTTTCGGAATTCTCCGTTCCCGGAGTCGGCACCATGATATAAGGACGACTGGCCGTGCGGCTGAGCCAGGCTTCCTGCAGCCAGCCGGCACCGGAGGGGTCGTTCGGATATTTGTAGAGATCGGTGAAGAGCAGACGCGGCGTCAGCAGGTCCACTCCGGAAAAATCGGGATTGAAAATCCGGTTCAGATAGTCCTTGCTTTCCAGTTTGAGCAGGGCTTCGCGATACGATTCGGTGCCGCTGGGGGGGACTCCGTCCAGCGACTGGTGGGCGGCGAGCCACTGCAGAAACCGTTTGAGATCGTCATCGCCGCTGGTCTGCATGCGCAGATTATAGGGCATGGCGCTGGGGACGATCGTCGGTTGCCGGAAAATCGGCAGAATCATCGGCACGGTAATCGGGGCGTCATCCGGCGAGCGGCCGTCGCCGAAGGAGCCGAGCGGTTTGGCCACCACGCCGCGGTTTTCCGCATTGCCGGTGGGCGCGTAGCCGATGGTGGTGGTGCGCAGATCGCGGTGCATTCCGAGCGTCCGGTCGTTGACGCCGTCGCCGCCCTGAAGCAGCCGGTTGCCGGTCAGCGGCGGGTAGGCGAGCGTGCGGTTGTAACGGGGCAGGTCGATGTAATTGTCCACCGCGGCGCAGGGGCCTTCGTACAGATAACCGGGGCGGCGGTCTTCGCGCAGCCAGCGGTTGCGTCGCCAGTTCTGCTGATCGGAGTCGTAGGCTTCGGCGGTATAGCTTTCCGGGTACCATTGGGCGTCGTAGTTGCACCAGACGGTTTCGTCCAGCCGGTCGTGGGGCGGGGCGGGCATTTCGCCGCCGGGATAGACGGTGTCCCGGATCAGGCTGGTCATGTCGGAGGAGCCGAACCGGACGCCGAGCGTGAAGAGTTCGCTTTCTTCGACGAAGGGGGCGTCGATGTAGTTGATGGCCCAGGTTTCCGTGGTGGCCGGAACGCCTTTTTTCGCCATCTGCATGAGTTGCCAGTAACAGTAATTGTCATCTTCGATGGCGGCATAGAGGTCCGGTTCGCTCAGCAGCAGCCGGAAATCCCCGGTGATCGTCCGGCTCCAGACTTCCGGCAGATCGGCGGCGCGGCTGTTGACCCGGACCGCGACGCCCTGCTGCAGAATCTGTTCGGCGAGACGGGAAACGGGCGTATGCCAGTAATAACCGTTGCAGGCGATGTAGCGCGAATCGTGCAGCGGCAGATGCCGGTCCACGTAATATTCGAAAGTCCGGTTGTTGGCGGGCATGCCGTTCTGTTTGGCCGTCTGCTGGGCGGCCAGCACCCCGAGCATGGGGACGATGAAGGCGACGCGCGACTGGGTTTCCGTAAGCGTCCGCACCCGGGCGCGGAACTGCAGGTCCCGTTTTCTCCGTTCTTCCGCTTTGGTCTGAGTTTTTATACTGTCGTAAGGGGTGGTGTAATCGCTGTCGTCGCGGGTCATCAGTTCGCAGGCTTTGATCAGATTGATCCGTCCGATCAGGTTCAAGCCTTCCACCTGCCACCCGGCGCCGGCGAGGGCGGCTGCCTGCTGGGCGGTTTCCACCTTGATTTTGGCGCGGATGGCGTTATGCAGGTCGAAGAGCATCATCACGCCCAGGATCAGGCCGAAGAGGATGACTACGGCCAGTACCAGCACCTGACCGTGTTCCTGCGGTGGCCGGAGCATGGCAAGCGATTCAGTTTTCAAGCAGGAGTTTCGCATAATTGTACATTTTATGTTCGCCGACCGGATCGGGAGCGCCGTCCTCGCCGCCTCTGAGTGCCATGATTTTACCCATGACGGGGAGCAGCAGCGGCGCGTCGTTGAGCCATACCCGGGCGGAGGCGGTTTCGCTGTAGCCGTCGAAATTCATATTCAGCAGCGTGTTGCTGCCGAAGTCGGTTCGCCAGTATTCGAAGTTGACGCCGCTGCCTTCACCCAGCGTCATATAACGCCGCGCCTGATAACGCAGCGCGTCCTGCGAAGAGGAGAGCAGCGACACGCGACCGGAAGTGGAGATGTCGCGCCCGGAAATGCCCGTGGCGCCGATCCGGGCCGCCTTGCGGCAATTTTCTCCGGCGTACCCGAGTGCCGCCGCTTTGGCTCCGTAAAAGGCGGCATAGTCCGTTACCATTTCCCGGGCAATCCATTGAAACACCTGGAGCAGACATCCGAAGACGAACAGCAGGAAGAAGATGCCGAACAAACTTTCCAGCATGGCGCTGCCGCGCTGCCGGCGGCGACGAACCGTGCGGAATCGCTGTTGACGGCGACCGTTCATGGCGCAATCTCCTCTTGCTGCTGGTGTCGGCGGTCGGGTTTCCCGGGTATCCTGATCGGGGAAACGCCGGCCGCGACGGTTTATTGCAACGCGGTACGGCGGACCGGCACCGTGTTCTTCAGAATTTCCAGTTTCAGATATTCGAACCCGGCCTCCGGATCGAACGTGCCGAGAATCTCTCCAAAGCGGAAGACGACGACCTTGCCGCGTCCTCCGGCCAGTCCCAGGTCGGCGTCACGCGCTTCTCCGGGACCGTTGACGGCGCAGCCCATTACCGCGATTTTCCGCAGGTTGATGATGTTGCCGTCGGCTTTGATCTGATTGACGAGGGTCTCCACCCGGTTGGCCAGGCCGATCAGGTCGATTTCGGTGCGGCCGCAGGTCGGGCAGGAGACGATTTCCGGCGCGGCGTCGCGCAGGGCGCAGGCCTCCAGAATTCTCCGCCCGGCAATCACTTCCTCGACCGGGTCCGCAGTCAGGCTGACCCGGATGGTGTCGCCGATGCCCTCCAGCAGCAGGGCGCCGATGCCGACCGCGGACTTGACGATGCCCCGGCCGGGAGTCCCGGCTTCGGTGACGCCGATGTGCTGCGGATAGTCCGAGCGTTCGGCGAAGATCCGGCAGGCGTTGACCGTTTCCGGAACGCCGGAGGACTTCAGCGAGACTTTGATGGCCTGAAAACCGTATTTCTCCAGCTGGGCGCATTCGGCGAGCACGCTGCGGACCAGCGCTTCGCACATGGCCTCGGAGGGCGACATGCCTGCATTCCGGAGTTCCCGGAGCAGCGCCGGGCGGACGCTGCCGGAATTCGCGCCGACCCGGATCGGAATTCCGGCGGCGCCGGCCCGTTCCGCGACCCGGCGGACTTCCTGTTCATCATGGAGATTTCCGGGGTTGAGCCGGATGGCGGCGGCACCCGCGTCGATGGCCGCCAGCGCCAGACGGTAGTCGAAGTGAATGTCGGCAATCACCGGGATGGGACTTTCGGCGGAGATCGGCGCCAGCGCTTCCGCCGCCCGCATGTCCGGGACGGCGACCCGGATGAGTTCACAGCCGAGCCGGGCCAGCGTGCGGATCTGGGCCAGCGTCGCCGGGACATTGCGCGTGTCGGTGTTGGTCATCGACTGGAGCGACACCGGCGCGCCGCCGCCGACGGCGACATTGCCGATGCGGATGCTACGGGTGGGACGTCGCGTCAGCATGATGGGACTTCTCCTGAGCCGGAGCGGTCGGTGCCGCGGATGGTATGGCAACGGCGGCGGTGTCTTTCGCCGGAGCGGTCCGGGCCGGCATCAGCCGCAGAATGTCGAAATAGGTGACATACAGCATCAAGGCTACCAGCAGTCCGATGAAGAGTGCCGACAGTCCCTTGATCACTACCGTCGGCAGCGGTCTGCGGAAAATCAGCTCGATGACGGCGAAGGCGATGTGTCCGCCGTCGAGCACCGGCAGCGGCAGCAGATTGAAAATCGCCAGCGCGAAGGAGATCATCACCACAAAATAGATGCCGGTGACCAGCGAAACATCCTTGACCGAGCTGTAGAGAATGGTTCCCATACCGAGCGGTCCGGACATGTGGCGCGGCTTGAGGGTGCTGGTCTCTTCGGTGAGTCCCAGTGAGTTGGCGCCGTTGACCAGCATGCCGCGCAGGGACTTGTAACTGTTGACCAGGATGTTTTCGAACTGTTCGAACGGGGTCGGGTGACTGAGCAGGACCAGTTCGACGCCGATGGTGCGCGGGACGATTTTTTCCGGAGAGATGGTCAGGTCACGCTGTTCATCGCCGCGTCGGACGGTGAAGGTCATCGGCTTGGTACCGTTCTGCCGGACGGTCTGGGTTACCTGATCGAAGCTGACCACCGGTTCGCCGTTGACGGCGAGCATCAGGTCGCCGGGCGCGAGGTCGGTACCGGCGGCGGGGGAATAAGGGAAGATCTCCGCCACGACCGGTTTCGGATCGGACTCAAGGAAGCGCACGCCGATACGGTGGGTGGTGAATTCCGGTCCGAGGTTCGGGACCGGTTCCGCCTGAATCGGGATATCCAGTTTCCGACCGTTCCGGTCGATCTGGAAATGCAGCGTCCGGTCTCCCGCGTTGTTGAGTGCCAGTTGAAACTCCATGAACGAGGAGATGGGTTTGCCGTCGATCGAATACAGAATGTCGCCTTTGCGGATTCCCGCCCGTTCCGCGATGGAGCCGGGCAGCGGGCGCAGTTCGATCGGCGTCAGCACCGTGAAAAACGGATAGCCGATCTTTTCTCTGGCCAGCCGCCCGGGGGCGTTCGGGTTGTCGATGGGGGTGTAGGTGATCGGGATGATCTTGCCGTTCCGTTCGACGTCGAGCGTGATGTCGCCGACGCTGAACATGATCTGTTCGACGAATTTGAGCCAGGTACAGTGGAATTTTTCTCCGTTGAGCCGCACGATGCGGTCTCCGGGGCGCAGGCCGGCGCGATATTCCGGGCTGTCTTCCGCTACTTTGAGCACTTCCATGGTGCTCATTTTGGGCGACTCCTGGGGCAGACCCGCGATCCACACCACGCAGCCGAGCAGCAGGCCGAAGAGAATGTTGAACGACGGCCCGGCGACGGCGGTGATGATCCGATCCAGCGGTTTGGCGCGTTGCAGTTCGGTGCCGTCCGCGCTTTTGGGAATTTCGTCGGTGGCGTCCACCTGGGGCAGTTCGACGTAGCCGCCGAGGGGGATGCAGCCGATCCGGTATTCGACGCCGTTGATCTTCTTCGCCCAGATCTTACGGAAGCCGATGGAAAAGGCATCGATGTGGAGTTTGCGCCAGCGCGCCGCCAGAAAATGTCCGAGCTCGTGCGAAAAAATGCACAAACCGATGAAAAATACGACGAAAACCAGCGCGCCGATGGTTTCGAGAATATTCAGAATATTCATGGGATTGGTCCCCCTCTTGCTCTTTCCTTACATCCGGAAGAGGTTCGCGGCGAACCTGCGCGCCGCCCGGTCCGCTTCCAGAATCTGCGCCAAACTTTCCTGCGGCTCCACCCGGTGCGCCGCCATGGTTTTTTCAATAATACTCCAAATTGCCGGAAATGCAATCTCGCCGCGATGAAATTTTTCTACGGCAACTTCGTTGGCGGCGTTCATGACCGCGGGCATGGTGCCGCCGCACCGCATCGCCTCCTCGGCGAAATCAAGTGAGGGAAAACGTTTCCGGTCCGGCTCCTCAAACCCCAGCGTCAGGCCTTGTGCGAAACTCAATTTCGGCAAATCCCCCGCGGTTCGTTCCGGGTAGGTCAGCGCGTATTGAATGGCAAAGCGCATGTCCGGATGCGACAGTTGCGCGAGCAGGGCGCCGTCCACGAGTTCCACCATGGAATGGACCACCGATTGCGGATGAATCAGCACCCTGAGTTTTTCCGGCGGCAGGTCGAAGAGATGCCGGGCTTCGACCAGTTCCAGCGCCTTGTTCATCAGCGAAGCGGAATCGATCGTCACCTTGGGCCCCATTTTCCAGGTCGGGTGGGCCAGCGCACGCTGCCAGTCGGCGGCGGCGATCTCTTCGCGCGAAGCCGTGCGGAACGCGCCGCCGGACGCGGTGAGAATCAACCCGGCGATTTCGTCCGGCCGCCGCCCGTCCAGACATTGAAAGATCGCGCTGTGTTCGCTGTCCACCGGCAGCAGGCGGCCGCCGGGGGAGGCGGCCAGTTCCCGGCGCACCAGTTCGCCGGCCATGACCAGCACTTCCTTGCTGGCCAGCGCCACGGTTTTCCCGGCGCGGAGCGCGGCCAGAACCGGCAGCAGACCACCGGTACCGACCACGGCACACAGCACCAGATCCACATCGTTCCGCTCCACCAGCCGGATCATGGCGTCCGGTCCGGCATCGGCCTCGACGCCGGGGGGCAGCAGCCGGGCGAGCTCGTCCCGGCGGGCGGGATCGGCGGTTACGGCGATCCGGGCGGAAAGGAGCCGGGTCTGTTCGGCCAGTCGTTCGACACGGGAGTTCGCGGCAAGAGCGGTTACTTCAAAGCGTTCCGGAAAGGCGCTCAGCACCCGGAAGGCGCTTTCGCCGATGGAGCCGGTCGAGCCGAGGACGGCAATGCGTTTTCTGCGTTTCATTCTTTCGACTCCAGAAGCAAAGTGACGGGGCCGTCGTTGTGGATTTCCAGCTGCATGTCCGCGCCGAAGCGGCCGGTTTCGGTGGGCACGCCGAGGGCGCGGAGGTGCGCCACGAAGCATTCATAGAGTTTTTCCGCCGGTTCCGGCGCGGCGGCGGCGGTGTAGGACGGGCGGCGGCCCCGGGTGGTGTCGCCGTACAGAGTGAACTGAGACACCGTCAGGGTCGAACCGCCGATGTCGAGCAGCGAGCGGTTCATTTTGCCGTCGTCGTCCGGGAAGATCCGCAAGGTCGCGCAACGTTCTGCCAGATAAGCGGCGGCAGCTTCGTCGTCGGTGTGGGTTATTCCCAGAAGGATCAGCAGTCCGCGCCCGGTTTGACCGATGACGGCACCGTCCACGGATACGGCGGCGCGGCTGACTCTCTGCAACAGCGCGCGCATGATTTCACCGGATCAGGCGGGTGAATTCGTTGCGGGTGGCCAGCGAACGGCGGAAGGTGCCGACCATGGAGGAGGTGGTCATGATCGAATGCTGCTTTTCCACGCCGCGCATCTGCATGCAGAGGTGCTGGGCTTCGACGACGACGCCGACTCCCGCAGCGCCGGTGATTTCCATGATCGCCGCGGAAATCTGCCGCGTCATGCGTTCCTGGATCTGGAGGCGACGGGCGAACATGTCGACGATGCGGGCCACTTTGCTGACGCCGAGAATTTTTTTCTTCGGGATATAGCCGACGTGGCACTTCCCGAAAAAAGGCAGCATGTGGTGTTCGCACAGGCTGAAAAACTCGATGTCGCGCACGATGATCATGTCGTCCGACTCCGCTTCGAACAGGGCACCGTTGACCACTTCTTCCAGACTCTGGCGGTAACCGCGCGTCAGAAAGCGCCAGGCCGCCTCTACCCGTTTGGGAGTGTCCAGCAAACCTTCCCGTCCGGGATCTTCTCCGATTTCTTCAAGAATTTTCCGTATTTCCTGCTGCATAAAAAAGTCCATTTCCGGTCCACGGGAGTGCCGGGTCAGGGCAGGCCATGCGGGACCGTTGGTTCCGGGTTGAATCACGTGTGTCGATTCATTAATATACTCCCGGTCCGGCCCGGCGTCAATTCGTGCTTCGGACGGGGCCCCCCGGGGGGGCAGCGACGGTCCGCTCCGGTCAATTCCGGTTCATTCCGTCGTTGCGGTCGAGAAAGAGGTTTTTGACGGTTCGGAGCACGTGGAGAGTGCCGCTGCGCAGTTTGCGCATGGCGGTGCGGGGTCCGGTATAGGCTTCGGCGGCAGCGGCGAAGCCGCGGCGGCGCAATGCCCGGAAAAACAATTTCCGATCGGGGTGGGGCTTTCCGGAGACGAAGAGGAGTCCGCGGTCGCTTTCCAGCGGTGTGAACGGTCTGATTTCCAGATCCCGCTCCGCGTCTCGGAGCAGCGCGCTGCCGTGCGCTGTGTGGACCAGCACCAGCGATGTTCCGGCAGGGGGCGGCGGTTCCGCAGGGAGATTACGGCAATGTCGCCCCGCGGCGATGGTCAGGTCGGTTTCGCGTCCGGCTCCCGCGTAGGGGCAGTCCGTACAGGACGGCCGGTCGATCATGTGACTGAGCAGCAGCCGGCAATAAGGATCGCCGCCGCATTCATTCCGGTATGGCGGACCGTCGGAAAAATCCGCTTCGACTTCAATCCGGGGTCCACTGTCTGCGGGACGGAAGCGGATGGCGGTGAGCTCCGCGCCGTGCGTTGCCGCGAGATTGCGGCGGTATTCCCGGAACACCAGGGGCGACGGCGCACCGCTGCAGAGAAAATCCACCGTTACCAGATGTCCCGGGTTGCGTCCGAGAAAAGAACGCAGCGCGGCTGTCTGGCAGGGGGTGCCGGTGAAGAGCAGCGGTCGCTCCTCCCGCAGCAGTTCCGCCGCGGCCTCGAAGACCTGGGAGCTGTCGCTCTGGACGTATTTGGCACCGCACATGGCGTCGCGTCCTTCCGCATCGTAGGCGATGGAATGCAGTACGCTGAAGTCCGCTGTCCACACCGCTCCGGCAACCGCCCCCCCTCGGTTCAGGATGACGTTGCTCAACGCGGTAAAAACCCCGCCGGAAGCGCCGTCCTCCCGCCCGGACGGTTCCGTCCGGCGCCGGACAAGATAAAACTCCGTTTTTTCCGGCACCGGGGCAGAGGGCGGCAGAGCGTTCGCCGGGCAGACCCGGATACAGCGCCGACAACCGAAGCAGGCGGAAAAATCAATCGCGGGAAACAGAAACCCTTCGGCATCGGGCTTCATCCGAATGCAGTTCTGCGGACAGGCGGCGGCGCAGGCGCCGCAACCGAAACAACGGGTTTCTCCGTTGATGTATTTGAGTGTCTTATCCATATTGGTCCTGAATCGTCCGGGACGGTGATGCCGGGAAGGCCTCCGCCGTGGATGCCGGAAACGACGGTTGTCCGGTGCCGGACGGCGATTTCAGTTTTTTACCATAGCATCGGAACGGCCGGTATGCAAGAAATTTTCTCTCCGGGCCGGGAGCCGGACCCGGGCGGAGTTCTGATCGGAACCGGTGCGGCATGTGAATTCCAGGAGGCCGGAGACGCCTGCCGGTGTCGGAGGAGCCGGCGGTCAGAGTTCGATCGTCCGGTAGGTGAAGGTGCGACGGACCGGGTCGCAGGTGATTTCCACCATGCTGCCGTTCCGGGTGACGGAGCCGGCACAGTTTTCGCCGCGCCCGTCCGCGTCCGTCCGGTTATAGGGACGGTGCACGTGCCCGCACAACGACAGGTCAATCAGGCTGGACTCGATCATCCGCCGCACCGGTTTCTCGCCGAAAAGACGGTGCCGGATCCGCAGCAGCGGATGATCTTCGAAAATCGGATAGTGGTTGACCAGAATGCGCGGCCGGTCGTGCGGCTCTTCGCATTGCCGCCGCAGCCAATCGACGTCGCTCCGGACGAGAAAGCCCCACGAACAGAGCAGATTGGACGGGCGACTGGTGTTGACCAGCAGAAAATCGCACCCCGCATACCGTCGGCGGAGCGGCAGGTCGCCGAATTGATAATCGCCGCGGGAAAGAAAGTCGACCATTTCCCGGACCGCCTTCACACATTGCGGTCGTCGGACGTAGCAGTCATGGTTGCCCGGCGTGTAAAGCACCGGAATGCCGGAATCGCGGAGCGGTCGCAGGATCGGCAGCACTTTGGCGAATTCCCCCGGCTGACCGGTGCTGGTGAGATCGCCGGTGCAGACTGCGACGTCGGGACGGGTGTCGAGGATATAGGCGACCGCCTGTTCCAGCTTGCGGAGATCGTGGCGGAAGCGGCGGCGGAAACGGTAATTGAAGACGCCGACCCAGCGTTTGTCGATGTAGGCGAGGGCGTCTTCCGCTGGGCCGCCGGCGTGCGGATCGGAAAAGTGAACGATTTTCATGCCCGGATGATTCTCCTTCCTGCTGGTCGCCGGGCAAAGCCGCCCTGCCGGACCGGTATCTGAAAAACATAGCACAGGTTGGGTGGTTTGTCCAGTCGTTGGGTTGTAAAAGCGGGATTTTCCGTTATAGTATTAATTTGTTCATTACATATTTCCTGAGGTTGTGCATCATGGGGATCGGCATTGTTTTCGGGTTGCTTACGGCGCTTTTTCAGGCGCTGGCGTACTTTTTTTCCAGGCATTTTCTGATGCGGCACGGCAGTGCCGCCCGGCTGCTGGTGGCATCTCAGCTGGCGTTGGGGGCGATTTCCGTGGTGCTGTTCCCGCTTACGACGCCGTCCGGGGCAGTGGGAACGGCGCAGATCGGGCCGCTGTTGCTGTGTTCGCTGTGCTTCATCGCCGGACAGGTGTTCTTTTTTCAGGCGCTGCGCCGGATTGAGGCGTCGCGGATTGCGTCGCTGCTGGGGCTGAAGGTGGTACTGGTGCCGTTGTTTCTGTATCTGTTTTTCGACCAGATGTTCAACCGGGGACAGATTCTGGCGCTGGTGCTGGCGGTGCTGGCGGCGCTGCTGATGAATTATCAGGGGGGAAGACATTTTCAATGGGAAGGGATGGGAGTCTGTGCGCTGGCGTTGCTGGGGTATGCGTGGAGTGACATCGGTGTGCGGCTGCTGGTGGCGTCGATCCCGGTGGATGGAATGCTGCGGGCGGCGCTGATCGGAACCAATCTCAACAATGTTTTCGTGGCGCTGGTGCTGCTGCCGGCGGCGTTTTACATGCGTCTGAAATGGGGGACGATCCGGGATGCGCTGCCTTATGCGTTGTGCTGGGGGGGCGGCGTGCTGTGTTTCTTCGTCTGTTTCGGGTATCTCGGGGCGGCTTTCGGCAATATCGTGCAGGCGGCGCGGGGGCCGGTCACGCTGGTGCTGGGGATTGTGCTCTCCCGCATGGGATACAGTTATCTGGAAGAAAAAGTGCCGGCGGCGGTGTGGGTGCGGCGCGGCGCGGCGGCGTTGCTGATGTTCGGTGCGATTCTGATCTACGCGTTTTCCAGTCGCTGACCGACGGTTCAATTCCGCTGGGCGTCCGGCTCGGTGGTTTCCGGTGAAAAAACGTTGTCGGCTCCGGCGCGGCGGCGATAGGCGCCCGGGGAGAGGCCGGTCCGGCGTTTGAAGAATTCACAGAAGTACACGCTTTCGCGAAAGCCGAGCTGTTCGGCCAGTTCCGCGATGTTGAGATCGGAATATTCCAGATAATGCCGGGCCAGTTCGGTGCGTTCCCGGTCGATGAAGTCTTTTGCGGTCAGCCCGGTCCGTTCCCGCAGCAGCAGCGAGAAATGGCCGGGGGAATAGCCGAAGTGCCGGGCGAGTTCCGCCACCTTGACCGGTTTGCCGCGCCGGGCGGCAAGATAATGCCGCACCCGGGCGATCAGGCCCGGCGTTTCGTCCGGGACGGTGGCCAGGCGATATTCCAGGATGGCGGCGATCAGTTTTTCGATGAAAACGCTCCGGCGCCGGTCGGCGGGCGGCATCAGTTCCCGCTGGGTGTGGCGCCATTCGCCGGGCAGGAGAAATCCGGATATGGCGGAACGGGCCTGGGCGATGATGCCGGCGGTAAGCGGAGAGGCGGCCAGATGCACCGCTTCGCAGTTCAGTTCCGGAGGGGGATTGTCGAGCCGGAATTTCAGGGAAATCTGGCTCAGCGCCCCGTGCGGGAGATAATGAAAGCGGTGCAGACTGCGTGGCGGAAAAATCAGAATGTCCCCGGCATTGACCGGCATGGTTTTTTCGCCGGAAACCAGCTCCATGCGGCCGCCGTCGATCAGGTTGATCTGCCAGTAATTGTGCTGATGGGCCAGCGTGGCTTCCGCGCCGGGCGTCAGGCCGTAGCCCCAGATTTGCAGTTTGACGTCAAGATTCATGGGGCGATCGTGGATTTTTATAATGAATCATGGAAAATACCCCTGTTTTTTCTTCTTTTATATGATATAATAGTAACCGGAAAAAGCCAGTCGGAATATGGCCTTTTCGTGAAAAAAACAAGAATAAGGATACATCGCCATGGCAGAACGTACTGTTGCCGTCATTACCGGAAAAGGGGAAGTGGTCGCCGTTCGGGAAAAAATTCCCGCGCTGAAGGAAGGGGAAGTGCTGATCCGCGTGCACGCCTCGCTGATCAGTCCCGGTACGGAAATGTCCTCCGTGGCCGGACTGCGGAAAAATCCGGATCCGAACCGGAAAACCGCGCCTTTCGGCTATGCCAATGCCGGTGAAATCATGAAGATCAACGGCCCGGCCCGCGACCTCAAGGTCGGTATGCGGGTGGCCGCCATGGGCACCAACGGCGCGTTCCACACCAACTACGCCTGCGTGCCGGTCAATATGATCGTGCCGATTCCGGACAACGTCTCCTATGAACAGGCGGCCTATGCCTGTCTCGGAGCCACCGCGCTGCAGGCGGTCCGGCGGACCGAACCCCAGCTCGGCGAATACGGTCTGGTGCTCGGGCTCGGCATCGTCGGCAACCTGGCGGCACAGCTCTATCAGCTCAGCGGCAGCCGGGTCTTCGCCTGGGAAGGGCTGCCCAACCGCGTCCGGATCGCCCGGCGCTGCCGCATCGGGAACATTGCCGTGCTGAAAAAGGACGACGTGGTGGAGAAAGCCCGGGAATTCGCGGCGCCCTACGGCATGGATTTCGCGTTGTTCGCCTTCGGCGGCGAAGCGACGCCGGCCTGGGAACAGGTCAAGCGCTGCATGAAGGTTTCCGCCGACACGCACGCCATGGGCCGGGTGGTGCTGGTCGGCGGCTGCAAAGTCACGGTCGGCGGCGGCGCGGCCTCCGGCAATCTCGACGTCCGGGCGGCCTCCCGCACCGGGGCGGGATACAAGGATCTGAATTACGAATATGGCCGGACGGAATATCCGGCGGCGCTGGTGCCGTTCACCACGCAGCGGAATCTGCGTGAAATCATTCAGCTGATCGCGGAAAAACGGCTGATCGTCGATCCGATGACGACCCACCGGCTGCCGCTGGAGGAAATCGGTGCCGCCGCCGATCTGCTGATCAATACCCCGAACAAGGCGATGGGGATGATTATGGAAATGAAACACTGAGTTCCGGTCAGGAACCGGCAAAAAAGGAGTAGGGAAAGATGGCATTCAAACTTGGTCTGGTCGGGCTGTGCACTTCGCACCCCGGCGCCTGGCTGCCGCTGATCAAAGAAATGGTCGATGCCGGCAAGGTGGATCTGGAGGTGGTGGCCGCCTGGGATTCCGGCGAAACCCGGCCTGCGGGATTCGCCGCGGAATTCTGTGCCCAGCACGGCATTCCGCATGCGGTCGAGAACATGACCGACATGCTGCCGCTGGTGGACGGCGTGATCGTTCATACGACGAACTGGGACCGCCACGTGGAGCAGGCCCGGCCGTTTGTGGAAGCCGGAAAATCCGTGCTGATCGACAAGCCGCTGGCGGGGAATCTGCGCGATCTCAACGTCATTCTCGACTGGATCAAATCCGGGCGGCGCGTCTGCGGCGGTTCCAGCCTGCGTTTCTGCAAGGGCGCGCTGGACTTCGTGGCCGAGCCGGAAGCTGAACGGGGGCGGATTCTGACCGCCTACACCACCTCCGGCGTGGATGAATTCAATTACGGAATTCACGCCTATGCCCAGGTCTGCGCGGTCATGGGACCGGGAGCCCGTTCCGCCCGTTTCCTCGGCTCCTGCGGTCGCCAGAAAAACATTCTCCTGGAATGGAATCACGGCGGCGTCGCCATCATCACCATCGGGCGCAGCGCCGCGTGGCTGCCCTTCATGCTGACGATTGTTACCGACCGCAAGGTGGTGCAGATCCCGCATGACAATGTGAACATTTACCGGAGCATGCTGGCGGCGCAGCTGCCGTATCTGACCGGGCAGACCGACGTGCCGCCGCTGGCCTGTCCGATGATCGCCGAACCGGAACTGCTGGCGCTGGCTGCCCGGAAGTCCTGGCTGACCGGCGGCAATACGGTCTTTCTGGATGATCTGCGGACTGACGATCCGGGTTACGACGGGACGGAATTCGCGGTCGAATACCGCCGCGCACGGCTCTGATCCGATCCGGAAGGGATCGACCGAAAACAGACGGGTCGCGGGATGACCTCCCGCGACCCGTTTTCTTTGTGGATCCGGCAACAGGGGGCAACATTGATTCAGTTCAACGGCATCCGGACGGAACCTTCGGTGTAAAACGGCAGCGGAACAACCTCACCGGACAACCGGGCGCTGCCTGCGTCAAGCGTCAGAGCCGTTCCCGCGGCGGCGAATTCGGGGGCGACGTAGGCCATTGCCACCGCCGTTCCCACGGAAGGCGCGAAGGCGCCGGACGTGACGATGCCGGCCGGGGCGTCCCGGTGATACACGGCGGCACCGGCCCGGGCGGCCCGGCGGGATTCCAGCCGGATGCCGACCAGCTGCCGGCTGACGGGCCGTTTTTCCAGTGCGGCGCGTCCGGTGAATTCGCGTTCGGGCATTTCACGCAGTTTGAGCAGGGGGCCGAAACCGGCTTCAAGCGGAGTGATCTCCGGCGTGAGTTCATGGCCGTGAAGCGGCAGTCCGGCTTCCAGCCGCAGCGTGTCGCGCGCGCCCAGTCCCGCCGGGCGTACGGGTTGCGTGACCAGAAGGATATCCCACAATTCCCCGGCTCGTTCCGCGTCGAAATAGATTTCAAACCCCAGTTCTCCGGTGTATCCCGTCCGGCTCAGAATGCACGGAATGCCGGAAATCGCGATGGTCCGGCAGTGAAAATACCGCGGCAGTTCCGGATTCGGGATGCCCAGTTGATTCAGTACCTCCGCCGAGGCCGGGCCCTGCAGGTCGATTTTGGCGAGGTATTCGGAAAGATCCTCCAGCTGTACTTTTTCGGGCAGGGCGGCGGCCAGCGCTTCGCGGTCGGGCGCGAGGTTGGCGGCGTTGACGACGAGAAAAAAGTCTTCTTCCGCCATTTTGTAGACGATGAGATCGTCGATGACGCCGCCGTCTTCGTTCAGCAGAAAATTATACCGGCAGACGCCGAGCTTCTGGTCCAGTACCGGCCGGGCCAGCCGCCGGTCGAGCGCCGCCGCCGCTCCCGGGCCGAAAACGCGCAGTTCACCCATGTGGCAGATGTCGAAGACGGACGCCCGGCTCCGGGTATGCTGATGTTCGGCGATGATGCCGCCGGGATAGTTGATCGGCATGTTCCAGCCGGCGAACGGCGCCATCCGGGCGCCGGCGGCGATATGGTTTTCGAACAACGGGGTGGTGCGCAGACCGCTGGCCATGGGGAAACCTCCTTGACGAAATTGTCGTTTTCCGAGTTGATTGTTTCCCTGCAATATACATGCCGCGGCGCGTCGCCGCAACCGCGAAAACCGGAAAAAAACGTTTCCCGGATTTGACTTGCCGCCGGGTGGAAATATAGTTATCCCGTGTGCATCTTTCGGTGAAAAACAGGGAAAGGAGCCGGAATCATGAAAATCGGTGTGATTGTCGAAACATTGCGGAAACCGCTTCGGGAAGGGATCCGGACGGCGGCGGAACTCGGTTGCGACGGAATTCAGTTTTACGGCATCAACCCGGAATTCAGTCTGCTGGAGGCGACGCCGGAACAGGTGCGGGAACTGCGGCGGTATGCGGCGGACTGCGGACTGGTTTTTTCCGGGATCTGCGGCGATATGGAAGGACATGGTTATTCCCGTCCCGAGGAGGTGCCGGCCCGCGTGAAGAACGTCAGCCGGATCATCGACATGGCGCTGGAGCTGGATTGCCGGGTGGTGACCAACCATATCGGCGTGGTTCCGGCCGATCCGTCGGCGCCCGAATACGCGGTCATGGTGGATGCCGTGGGCCAGGTGGCGGAGCACGCCGCCCGCGCCGGCAGCCGCATTGCGATCGAAACCGGTCCGGAGCCGGCAGAAACGCTGCTGCGGCTGCTGCAGGACGTGGGATCGCCCGGTCTGGGAATCAATCTGGATCCGGCGAACTTCAGAATGGTGCTGAATTATGATCCGGTCCGGGCGGTGGAGGTGCTGGGGCCGCATATCGTTCACACGCATGCCAAGGACGGGGTGCATTACCGGGCCTGCGATCCGGCGGTGGTGTACAATGCCTTTGCCGAAGGCGGATTCGAAGCGCTGGTGGCGCAGACCGGGCAGCTTTTTGAGGAAGTTCCGCTGGGGCAGGGGCAGGTGGACTGGGACGCCTATCTGGCCGCGCTGCGCCGGGCGGGATACGACGGCTTCCTGACGATCGAACGGGAAGTGGGGGCCGATCCCGCGGCGGACATTGCCATGGCGGTGGCCTTCCTCAAGGAGAAGCTCTCCGCCTGAGCGGGGCGGGGGGAGTACCCGGCGCGTCCGGAGAAGAGGCAGACAATCAGGCGGAAGAATGTTATGAAAAAGATTGGATTTATTGATTTTTTCATTGACGAATGGCATGCCAATCATTATCCCGGCTGGATCCGGGAAGCGGCCCGGGGCGGTGAGTTCGAACTGGCGCTGGCCTGGGAAGAGGCGCCGCGGGACGGCCGTCCCCTGAAGCAATGGTGCGCGGAAATGGGGATGACGCCCGCTTCCGGCATCGAACAGCTGGTGGAGGCGTGCGATGCCGTTTGCGTGCTGGCGCCGTCCAATTCGGAAGTCCACGAGCGTCTGGCGGAAATTCCGCTGGCATCGGGGAAGCCGGTTTACATCGACAAACCGTTTGCGCCGGACCGGGCGGCGGCGGAACGGCTGTTTGCGCGCGCGGAGAAATTCGGGACGCCGCTGTTTTCCTCATCGGCGTTGCGGTTCGGCGATGAACTGATCGCCGCCCGGAAGGAATTTGCCTCTCCGGAAGCGATTGAGATGATGATTACGCGCGGCGGCGGCAGCAGTTTCTGGGAATACAGCATTCACCAGATCGAAATGATCGTTTCGACCATGGGGATCGGGATTGACCGGGTCATGCAGTGCGGGTACGGCGCGACCGCCCAGACCATTCTGGAATACCGGGACGGACGGCGGGCGGCGATGACGCTGCACCCGCAGCTGGGGTTCGCCGCGTCGCTCTGCGGTCGCGAAAAGGCGGTGAACGCCGATCCCATGAACAACACGTTTCAAAACCTGATTGCCGCCATGCTCGACTTTTTTGCCGGGGCGCCCGCTCCGGTGGACAGCCGGGAGACGATCGAGATTGCGGGGGTGGTCGCCGCCGCGATCGGCGCGCAGAAGTGCCCCGATGTCTGGTGCCGGGTGAAATAAAGGGGCGATGGCCGGCGGGAGGTGCGATATGGATGGCCGGGAGCGGGATTTTCTGCGCCGGAAAATGACGGGATGTTTTCTCGGCAAGGCGGCGGGCGGCACGTTGGGAATGCCTTATGAAGGGGTTCCGGGACCGTTCCGGTTGAGTTATTATTCTCCGGTACCGGCGGATATGGCGCCGAACGACGATCTGGATCTGCAGGTTTTGTGGGCCTGTCTGCTGGCGTCGAAGCCGGAACCGGTGGTGGATCATGACTTTTTCGCCGGGGCCTGGCTGCACCATGTCCGGTTTGCCTGCGACGAATACGGGGTATGCATCCGGAATTTGCGCAACGGGGTGCCGCCACCGTATTCCGGCAGTTACGACAACTGGTTCGTCGATGGACTCGGGGCGGCGATCCGCAGTGAAATCTGGGCCTGTCTGGCCCCCGGCGATCCGGAGCTGGCCGCGCGATATGCCGAAGCGGACGGGTGTCTGGATCATGCCGGGAACGGGCTTTATGCCGCGCGTTTTCTGGCGGCGCTGGAAAGCCTGGCCTTCACCTGTGACGACCGGGACCGGCTGATCGACGCGGGATTGTCCGTGATTCCCGCCGACTGCCGTCTGGCGGCGGCCGTCCGTGATACCCGGGACTGGTGTCGGCGTTATGGAAATCCGGACGGAGTGCGCCGCATGATTCTGGAGCGGTACGGCAGCGGGAATTTTACCGATGTCATGCCGAACCTCGGCTTCGTGGTCATGGCGCTGCTGCTGGGCGGCGGGGATTTCGGACGCACGGTCTGTCTGGCGGTCAATTGCGGACTGGACACCGACTGTACGGGAGCTACGGCCGGAGCGATCATGGGATTGATGGCGCCGGAACGCATCGGCGAAGAATGGCTGCGTCCCATCGGGCGGCGACTGGTGCTCAGTCCGGAAATCGTCGGGGTGACCGCCCCGGAAACGCTGGACGGCTTTGTGGAGCTGCTGCTCGATCTGCGGGAAAAGGTAAGCTTGCGGAACGGAGACGCCGTGCCGGAACCGGACTGGCGGCGATGGGAAATCCCGGCACAGGGCGGGGCCGTGGCGAAGTTTCACCGGAACTGCTGCTACCTGGAGGCGCCGCCGCTGCCGGAACCGGCGGAGTCCTGGCGTTTCTCCGGAACCATGGGGGCGTTGGACGCGGCGCGGGTGCCGGAATTCGGGGTCTATATGCTGCGGTTTCAATTCCGGCTTGACCGGCGGCGGCGGGTTCGGGTGATGTTTGCGACGGAGTCGGTCTGTCAGGCATGGGTGGACGGGCGATTTGCCTTCGGTCGGTTCGGGGGGACGCAGACGAATCCCTCCTTCCACCGGGCGGCGCTCAATACCTTTGCCGAGCTGGAGCTGGAAGCGGGAACGCATCAACTGCAGGTGGCCGTGGCGCCCGCCGCCGGAGAACCGGAGATCCGCTGGGTGCTTGGCGTGGGGGACGCGACGGACCGGCAATGGGTGGCTGACGCGTTTTATGACTGGGAATGAGAAAGAAGTGGGAAATGACTGAAAAAACACAATTACCGGGTTGGGATCTGGAGGCGATCTATCCGGATGCGGCGGCCTGGGAGGCGGATTTCGAAAGGATTCGGCCGCTGGCGGACCGGTTTGCCGCCTATCGTGGGAAACTGGCGGAGTCGGCGGCGACGCTGGCGGAAGCGATTGCGGCGCTGGATGATTTCGAGCGTCTGGGCGAAAAGGTGTATGTCTACGCGCATTTGCGTTCAGACGAGAATACGGCGGACTCCGCCAACCGCGCCCGGGTGGACCGGGTTTGCGGACTTTTTGCGGAACTTTCGGAAATTTCCGCCTGGTTCGAACCGGAGATCATGGCGATCCCGGAGGCGCGGATGGCGGAGTTTCTGGAGGCGGACGAGCTGCGGCTGTACCGGCGCAGTTTGCAGGAGCTGCTGCGGGAACGGCCGCACACGCTGTCGGAGCCGGAGGAGAAGATTCTCGGGATGTTCTCGGACGTGCTGGCCGCGCCGGGGCGCACCTTCGAAATGATGAATGACGCCGATATGGATTTCGGCAAACTGACGGACGGTGCCGGACGGCGGGTGCCGCTGACGCACGGTTCCTACCGCCGGTTCATGGAGGACGGGAACCGGGAGGTCCGGCGACGGGCGTTCCGCCGGATGTTCGGGGCGTATCGGAAACAGCGCAACGCGTTCGCCTCCACGCTGGATGCCACGGTCAAGCGGCATGTGACGTCGGCGCGGGTCCGGCATTACTCCTCGGCGCTGGCGGCGGCGCTGTTTCCCGATCAGGTGCCGGAGACGGTTTACCACCAACTAATTGAGACGGTGCACGAGGAACTGGGGGCGCTGCACGACTATCTGGAGCTGCGCCGGGAGGTGCTGGGACTGGACCGGCTGGACATGTACGACCTCTACAATCCGCTGCTGCCGGAATGCCGGTGCGATTACACCTGGCGCGAGGCATTCGATACGGTGAAGGCGGCCCTGCGTCCGCTGGGCGGGGAATACGGCGCGACGCTGGAACTGGCGGAACAACAGCGCTGGATGGACGTGCCGGAGCGGCGGGGGAAGCGTTCCGGGGCGTATTCGGGCGGGTGCTATGACACCTATCCCTATTTGCTGTTGAACTTCAACGGGACGCTCAACGACGTGTTCACGCTGGCGCACGAACTGGGGCATTCGCTGCATTCGTATTACTCGAACCGGACGCAGCACTATCATTACGCCGACTACAGCATTTTCGTGGCGGAAGTGGCATCGACCACCAATGAAATTTTGTTGTTCGAACACCTGCTGGCCCATACCCGGCGGCCGGAACTGCGGGCGTTTCTGCTGTGTCATCTGGCCGATGAGATCCGCGGCACGATTTACCGGCAGACCATGTTCGCGGAATTCGAACTGGCGATCCACCGCCTGGTGGAGGAACACACGCCGCTGACCGCCGATCTGCTGGACGACACTTATTTTAAGCTCAATGCCCGGTACCACGGACCGAAGGTGCAGGCGGACCCCCTGATCGGGTGCGAATGGGCGCGGATTCCGCATTTCTATTACAATTTCTATGTCTACAAATACGCGACCGGCATGTCGGCGGCGATCCGTCTGGCGGACCGGATTCTGCGTGGAACGGCGGCGGACCGCGAAGCCTACTTCGGCTTTCTGAAGGCGGGCGGCAGCCGGGACGTGCTGGACATCATGCGCGACGCCGGAGTGGATCTCTCCACGCCGGAGCCGGTGCGGGCGGCGCTCGGCTATTTCCGCCGGACGGTGGAGCAGCTCCGACGCGAACTGGGACGCTGACCGGCAGGGCGGACGGCGTTCCGGGGAGGGCAGATGCCGTCGCGGTGATTGATGGGGAAAAAACAATGCTCCCCGCAGGATGACTTCCTGCGGGGAG
>CASFXO010000013.1 GCA_949298665.1 uncultured Lentisphaeria bacterium | reverse complement strand
CCTCATACGTCGGCCAGTCTCCCCGGACGGTCCCGGCCGTCAGCCAGAGCAGCAACGCCGTCATTCCGTACCCCGCCTGTTTCCATCGTCTCATTTCCGGCCTCCCCGCTTTGTGCGCCGGGCAACGGTTGTTGCAGATTCCGGTGCGAATTTCCGAATATCTCGTCATCCGGTCGGGCAGTGCCCGGACCGGGCATTTCTCTTCTATTTCTGGCAATGCGGACAAAAGGCGGAACTTCTGCCGCCGAGCCGGACGGTCCGGATCGGTGTCCCGCAAACTTCGCACGGTTGTCCGGCACGGCCGTATATGCGCAATTCCTGTTCGAACTTCCCTTCCGATCCGTCCACCTGACGGTAGTCATGAATGGTGGTTCCGCCCGCGGCGATCGCCTCGCGCAGCACCCGCCGGACCGCGCTGACCAGGGCTTCACATTCCTTCCGGGTGAGCGATCCCGCCTTGCGCGCCGGGCGCAACCCGGCGGCGAACAGCGACTCGGTCGCATAAATATTGCCGACGCCGGTTACGATTTCATTGTTCATCAGAAACACTTTGAGCGGTCCGGTGCGACCGCGGGAACGCCGGAAGAAATATTCCCCATCAAATGCCTCCGACAACGGCTCCACGCCAAGCGCCGCCAGTTCCGGCGGATCTTCCCCCGGACGTTCCGGGGAACAGATCTTCAAGACGCTGAAGCGCCGGGGACATTCGAAGCGGAAGATCAAGTCTTCCTCAAAAAAAAGGAAAACGTGTTCATGCTTCCGGCGCGGCACCTCCGCTCCTTCCAGCCGGATCACGCCCGACATGCCGAGGTGCGCCAGCACCGTCCGTCCGTCGTCAAGGTCCAGCAACAGATACCGGCCGCGACGGCGCACCGTCACCACCGTCCGACCGGGCAGGCCGGCCTCCAGCAGCGGCGTCAGCGGCTCGCGCATTTTCGGAGAAAAAACCTCTACGCGCGTAATCCGGCGTCCGGTCAGATGCGGGCGCAACGCCCGTGCTACGGTTTCCACTTCCGGCAATTCCGGCATCAGAGCGAAATCCCTTTCAATTTTTTAAAGAGTGATACCGCGTAGGAATCGGTCATGCCGGAGAGATAATCCAGCACATACAGCATTCGCAGATAGGCACTCTGCCGCCATTGCGGATCATCCAGAGGCACATAGCGGGCCGGCAGAATTTTGATCAGCCGCCGGGCGCGGTAGGAGGCGGCGGGACCTCCGTTGAGTTCGACCGCCACTTCGTTTACCGCGGGAACCAGTGCATCCAGCGTGCCGGAGAGCAGTTCGAATCCGGCGGCGATGATAGATGCCACCTGGGGCGTGTTGTAAATGTCGGGAATGCTCCGATCCATGATCTTTTTCAGTACCGGAGCGGCGGGAATGTAGTCGATCAGCGGTTTTTCCAATTCCCCCTGCAGCAGCTCCTCCTGCCGGTCGGTGAACACGGCCACCGCCTGCCGAACCAGTACGCCGATCACCTGCGCTCGGAGGAATTCCACCCGTCGTGCCGCTGTCGCGATTTTCTGGAGATAGGACGGCACCCATTCTTCACCG
>CASFXO010000012.1 GCA_949298665.1 uncultured Lentisphaeria bacterium | reverse complement strand
GAGATCAGTCGGGCGGTGGAGGTGTCGATGTCCTCGGTCATGGAGCGCAGGTCGACGTTGGGGTAGAACGCCGCCAGCGCGTTGATCATCGTGGACAGAATGTGCATCGGGTGCGCCCCCTGCGGGAAATGGTCGAAAAAGTGCCGCATGTCCTCGTGCAGCAGGGAGTTCGCATTCAGCAGCTGGGAAAATTTCCGGCTCTGCTCCGGCGTCGGCAAATTGCCGTTGACGAGCAGATAGGCGACCTTGACGAACGAGCCGAGCTTGACCAGTTCTTCGATCGGAATGCCGCGGTAGCGCAGAATCCCCTGTTCGCCGTCGACGAAGGTGATTTTGCTGAAACAGGCGGCAGTATTCATGAAGCTCGGGTCCAGCGTCACATACCCGGTTTCCTTGCGCAGACCGGCGATGTCGATGGCCTTTTCGCCTTCGGTCCCTTCCACCACGGGAAGTTTGATTTCACGGCCGCCGACTTTCAGAATGGCATATTCCGGAACATTGCTCATAATTGTTCCTTCTCTCTTTATTGGTTGACAAAATCGCGGCCCGGGGCCGCGCCGCGACTGCTTTTTGAGGATATCCCCGCCTGTTCTCTCACTTTGAGCAAGGGGGGCGTTGCATGCCGCCAGCCCGATAATATAGAGTCGGTTCCGGGGCTTTGCAAGCGGCGGGGAGGATTTTTCCCGTTAATGTTTCCGATGGTTTCCGGCGGGCCGGGGGGCGGAGGAAGGGGAACGGTTTTCGCGCGGACCGTTACGGCGTTTTTTCAGCACCCGGATCTGGGGGCGGCGTTCCGCCAGGCCCCGGTTGACCGGAATGGGGTGGCCGTCCGGCGCCTTGCCGCAATAGTACATGGCCGCGCCCATGGTCATCGGCAGCGGGATGTAATCCTGTACCTGCTGCAGGCTCCAGCGGTGGCGCGAGAGAAAGTCGTCGACGGTTTTCATATGTTCGGCGGTACAGCCGGGGAAGTTCGAAATGAACAGCGGCACCAGATACTGTTCCTTGCCGCAGCGGCGGCTTTCCTCTTCGAAAATTTCCTGAATCCGGTAAAATTCCTCCGCCGGATTCTTGCGCATCAGTTTCAGTACCTCCGGATGGAGGTGTTCGGGTGCCACTTTCAGATGTCCCGATACGTGATGGGAGACGATTTCCCGGAAAAGTTCCGGTTGGCGCAGTGCCAGATCCAGGCGGATACCGGAATTGATGTACAGATGTTTGACGCCGGGAATACGGCTCGCCTTGCGCAGCAGTTCCAGAAGTTTTTTCCCGTCGCAGCGGTAATGCGGACAGATGTGGGGAAACAGACAGCTGGACCGGCGGCATTTCGCACAGAATTCCCGGTCGGTTTCGCTGCCGAAAATGTTTCCGGCGGCTCCGCCGATGTCGCTGACCGTGCCTTTGAACCACGGTTTTTTCGTCATGGCGGTGATTTCCCGGAGGATGGACTCGGGGGAGCGGCTCATGACCTGCCGTCCCTGGTGGGCCACCAGTCCGCAGAAAGCACAGCCGCCGGGACATCCGCGGATGGCGGGGACCGAATCGCGGATGGTTTCATACGCGGGGATCCGGCCCTTGCAGGAGGGGTGGGGGCGACCGGCGTAGCCGAGTTCGTGCACCCGGTCCAGTTCCGCCGAAGTCAACGGCTCCGGCGGCGGCTCAACGACCAGCAGCCGTTCCCCGCAGCGCTGGAGCAGGCCGTGCCCGGCGAAGGGGTTCATTTCGGCCTCCAGCATTTTGGTGGCGGTCATCAGCGCGTCCCGGTTGACGAGGTGCTCTTCGTACGAGGGCAGCTCCAGATAGCGGTCGCCGGGGTTGAAGGCGGCGGCATCCTGCTTGCCCAGAAGCACCGCGGTGCCGCGGATGCCGGCGAGCGATTCGCCCCGTTCCAGGCGGCGGAAGATTTCGGGCATGGGTTTTTCGCCCATGCCGTAACAGAGGATGTCGGCTTTGGAATCGACCAGGACGGACGGGCGGATCTTGTCCTGCCAGTAATCGTAATGAGCCACCCGGCGCAGGCTGGCTTCCAGACCGCCCAGCACCACCGGGATTCTGGGAAAGGCCTGCCGGGCCAGCTGGGCGTACACCACCAGCGCGTGGGGCGGGCGTTTGCCGGGAACGCCGTTTTCGCTGTAGGCGTCCTCCCGCCGCAGGCGGCGCCCGGCGGTGTAGAGGTTGACCATGGAATCCAGGTTGCCGCTGGTGACGCCGACGCCCAGCCGGGGGCGGCCCATGACGCGCAGGGAATCCGGCGTCTTCCAGTCCGGCTGGAAAATCAGGCCGACCCGATAGCCGCAGGCGGTCAGCCAGCGACCGATCACGGCCACGCCGAACGAGGGGTGATCCACGTAAAAGTCGCCGGTGATCAGCAGGATGTCCAGTTCATCGTAGCCGGCTTTTTTCATCTCTTCGGCGTTGATCGGCAGAAATTCCATGATCGGCGGCGTCCTATTTTTCCGGGAATGCACCGGTCGCCGGAATCCGGGTGGCGGCGGTGAAGGCGCGGGTACGCAGATTGCTGAACGGCAGCGTGACCGGGGGATACGTACCGGGGGCGTTGCATTTCAGCTCGATTTTTTCCGTTGCTCCCTTACCGACGGCGTTGCCGTCGATGATGAACAGCATGCCCATCCGGGTACCGGGGGCAATGTCGCGAATTTCCCACCGGTCCGCGTCGAAATCGCCGTCGCCGGTCCGGACGGCCACACAGGGATAGCTGCGACCGAACAGCTCCAGCGAATAATCGTAGGTGCTGAGGTTGCGGCCGGTGGAAAGTTTGACGGTGACCAGCGCGTAGCATTTGTTTTCGAACTGAAAGTCGAAGTCGAACCGGTCGAGATGTTCGATTTTCGGCGCCGTCGTGGACAGTTCCGCCGCGAGGATTTCGCCGCCGCGGAAAGGAATGGTGGCCGCGGACAGCGTCGTTGCACCGGTCAGCAGCAACCCGACCAGACCGGAGAGAAACAGCGATTTCATCATGAAGTCTCCTTGGTGATCCATAAAGATGTTTTTCTTTTCAGCCGCGGATCAGATGCAGCAGTTCATCGCGTTTTGCCGCCATCAGCGCGGGATCTTTCGCTTCGACGATCAGCCGGAGCAGGGGCTCGGTGTTCGACGCGCGCACGTTGAAGTGCCAGTCCGGGTATTCCACGGAAAGTCCGTCCAGTTCATACTGGCGGCCGTCGGCGTAATGTTTCTTGATGGCGGCGAGGATCGACCGGACATCGGCGACCCTGGAATTGATTTCGCCGCTGGAAGCGTAACGGCGCAGCGGGGCGACCAGTTCGTGGAGTTTCCGGTTTTTCTTGCAGATCAGATTGGCCAGTTTGATCATGGCCAGGGCCTGGGATTCCGCGGTGAAGTTTTCCTTGAAGTAGTAATGCCCGGACAATTCGCCGGCGAAAACGGCGCCGGTTTCCCGCATCTGCGCCTTGATGAAGGCGTGCCCCACCCGGGACATGACCGCTTTGCCGCCGTTTTCCTCAATGCATTCGGGCACCGCGCGGCTGCTGCGCAAATCATACAGGATCGTGGCCGGTCCGTCGGAAAGAATGTCCTGAGCGATCAGTGCCGTGAAAAGGTCCATCGGAATCACTTCCCCCAGATCGTCGATGAAGCCGCAGCGGTCGGCGTCGCCGTCGAAAGCAGCGCCGAAATCCGCGCCGGTTTCCCGCACTTTTGCCCGGATCGCATCCAGTGTCGCCACATGCAGCGGATTGGCTTCGTGATTGGGGAAAGTGCCGTCCAGCCGGTCATAGAGCGGGATGACGTCGAACAGATCGACGATGCCCGCGATTTCATACAGTCCCATGGCGTTGGCGTAATCCACGACGACTTTCAGTTTGCGGTCCATCCGGGCGAAGGAGCGCAGAAACTTCCCGTATTCCGGTGCGATGTCATAACGGGAAACCGTGCCGGTGCGGGAGGACGTCGGCCAGCTCCGGGTTTCAACGATACGCTGGATATCGGCGATGCCGGTGGCGCCGCTGATCGGCACGGCATCGGCGCGGCAGAGCTTGAAACCGTTCCATTCTCCCGGATTGTGGCTGGCGGTGATCATGATGCCGCCGTCGGCCCGGAGCGTGCCGTTGGCGAAGTAGGACATCGGGGTGGAACACAGTCCGAGGTCGATGACATCGGCGCCCTGTCCGGTCAAGCCCCGGGCCAGCCCCTGGAAGAGATCGTCGGAATGAGGCCGCATGTCGCGTCCCACCACGATTTTCCGGGCGCCGGTGAAGGTGACGAAGGCCCGGCCGATGGCTTCCGCCATGGCGGCGTCGAGGTCCGCGGGGTAGATGCCCCGGATGTCATAGGCTTTGAAGATTCCGGACATGACCATTTCTCCTTATGAAATGAAGTTGCTCCGATTATGTTTCAGCGGCAGAACAGCCGGACCAGCCACCGTTTCCATCCGGTGCCGGGCGGGTAGCGCAGCGGCAGTTCGAATCCGTTCCATTTCAACAGCTCGGGTTTATAATGGGTAAAGGTGTCGAAGCCGTACCGTCCGTGGTAGGCGCCCATGCCGCTGGCGCCGACACCGCCGAACGGCATGGATGGATTGACCAGGTGCATGACGGTTTCGTTGACGCACACCCCGCCGGAACTGGTGGCGGACAGAAGTTTTTCCCGATTTTTCCGGGCGCCGAAATAATAGAGCGCCAGCGGTTTGGGGCGGTCGTTGATGAAGGCCGCCGCCTCTTCGATCGAGGCGATCTCCAGTACCGGCAGGATGGGACCGAAAATCTCCTGCTGCATGACCGGGTCCTCCGGCGTAATCTGGTCGATCACGGTGGGGGCGATATAGAGCGTGGTCCGATTCTTTTCGCCGCCGGTGATCAGACGGCCCTTTTCCATCAGCGGCAGCAGCCGCTCGAAATGAGTGTCGTTGACAATTCGTGGGAAATCCTTGTTCTCTGCCGGATTGTCTCCGTAAAAACGCTTGACGCACGCGCGGATTTCGTTCAGAAGTTCGTTTTTGACGCGGCTGTGAACCAGCAGATAATCCGGAGCGACGCAGGTCTGTCCCGCATTGAGAAACTTTCCCCAGACGATGCGGCGGGCCGCCGTCGGGATGTGAGCGGAGCAATCGACGACGCAGGGACTCTTGCCGCCGAGCTCCAGCGTGACGGGGGTCAGGTTTTCCGCGGCACGCCGCAATACTTCGCGTCCGGTTTGCGGATTGCCGGTGTAGAAAATGTAGTCGTACTGTTCCCCGAGAACCGTATCCAGATCAAGTTCGCGGGGCAGCACGGTCGCCTCCCCTCCGGAGAAACTGTTTTCCACCAGTTCCGTGATGATCTGGGCGGTGGCGGGCGCCTGGGGAGACAGCTTCAGCAACACCCGGTTCCCTGCCGCCACCGCGGCGGCCAGCGGATCGAGCGCCAGCAGCAGCGGATAGTTCCAGGTGCCGCAGACCAGCACCTGCCCGTAGGGTTCCGGCCGCAGCCGACCGCGTCCCGGCCAGTTGAAGAGGGCCAGGCCGACCCGGCGCAGCCGCGCCAGCCGGGGCAGGCGGCGAATCAGGAATTTCAGCGATTCCAGCAGCGGAATGATTTCGGAGATCCGGGCTTCGAAGTCGGATTTTCCCAGGTCGGCGTACAGTGCGGCGCAGATGCGGTCCTGATGGCGCACCAGCTGATCGTGCAGCCGACGCAGGCCGGACTGCCGCTGCAGAACGGAGTAACGGTTTCCGGCCCGGAAGAATGCCCGGCCTTCTTCGAGCTGCGCGTGCAGAACAGTAAGATCAGCCATGAAGATAGACCCTCCCCACCCGGGTGCCGAACGAACACAATAGATCGTAGACGTGTGTTCCCTTCAGCTGCGCCCAGTCTTCGAGCGTGACGGCGGCGTCGCCCTGAGTTCCGATGCAGACCACCTCGTCGCCCGGCGCCGCATCCGGGACGTTTTCCAGCGAGATGGTGGTGTAATCCATCGAGATTCGTCCCAGCACGGGACAGAGCGTGCCGCGCACCAGCACGTACCCGCGGTTGGACAGCGCCAGCGGCAGTCCGTCCGCGTAACCGGCCGCGATGGTGCCGACCCGGGTCGGTTTGAGCAGCCGATGCATCCGGCCGTAGCCGATGGCGGCGCCGGCGTCCAGGATCCGGACCGCGGCCAGCCGGGTTTTCAGCTCCACCGCCGGAATGAGGTGCATGGCGGGAGTTACCGCCGGGTCGCAGTACCCGTACAGGTTGATGCCGCAGCGCGCCAGCGTGAACGGTGTTCGACAACTTTCAGGAAAATTATTCAGCGCGTCGCTGGCTGCCATGTGGACGTCCTCGAAGGTCAGGCCCTGTGCCTGCAATTCCATCAGCAGCGCCTTGAATTTCGCCAGCTGGCGGTTGTTGTAATCGTCGTAACGGAGAAATGCCGAGGAAAAGTGCGAGTAAATGCCGCGCAGTTCCAGATTCGGCAACCGGCGGATTTCCATGATTTCGGCGGCGGCGCGTTCAGCGATCATGCCGAGCCGTCCCATGCCGGTGTCGATGGTCAGTTGAACGGCAGCGCGGCGGTTCCGGTGGACGGCTTCGGCGCTGATGCGCCGGGCGGATTCCAGATCGTTGACCGGGCACCACAACCCTGCTTCCACCGCCGGCGCGACTTCGTCCGGCAGGAGATTGCCGAGAATCTGCACCGGCAGCCCGAGGGGGGCCAGTTCCAGCGCCTCGTTGATTTCCGCCACGCCGAACGCGGCCGCTCCGGCGTCCCGGAGCATGGTGCCGATACGGCGTCCGCCGAGTCCGTAGGCATTGGCCTTCAGCACCGGCATCAGCCGGCAGGGAGCGACCCGGCGTCGGATCTCCTGAAAATTGGCGGCGACGGCGGCCAGGTTGATTTCCAGACGGACTCGATTTTCAAACGGTTGCATGGCTGTATTTCACGTTCCCGGATCACGTCCGCCGGAAAACACGATTTTCCGGCAAAGGGCGTCGCCCGGCGCGGCATCTGGTACCGACTGTTTTATTTGGCATATTCCACGGAACGGGTTTCGCGGATGATCGTCACTTTGATCTGGCCCGGGTAACTCATTTCCTTTTCGATGCGCTGACAGATGTCCTTGGCCAGGATCTGGGCTTCGCCTTCGCTGACCTTTTCCGGCATGACCACGACGCGGACTTCGCGTCCGGCCTGCAGGGCGAAACAGGATTCGACTCCCGGGAAGTCGTGCGCGATCTGCTCCAGCTGTTCCAGCCGCTTCAGATACAGTTCGGTGGTTTCGCTGCGGGCGCCGGGGCGCGAGGCGCTCAAGGTGTCGCAGGCGTTGATCAGAATGTCGTACATGCTGGTCGGTTCCACTTCCCCGTGGTGCGCGGCGACGGCGGCGATGACGTCCTTGGCTTCGTTATGCTTGCGCAGCACGTCCGCGCCGATCTGGGCGTGCGGACCTTCCACCTCGTGGTCGATGGCCTTGCCGATGTCGTGGAAGAGGCCGATGCGTTTGGCCTTCTGCTCATCCAGTCCGATTTCCGCGGCGATCATGCCCATGAAGTAGGCGGTTTCCAGCGAATGCTGCAGCACGTTCTGAGAGAAACTGTAGCGGTATTTCAAACGACCGAGCAGACGGATGACCTGCGGGGCCACCCCCTGAATGCCGGTTTCCAGCACGGCGGCTTCGCCGACGGCATAGATTTCCTCGTCCAGCTCCTTGGCGATCTTCTTGGCCAGTTCCTCGATGCGGGTGGGATGGATGCGGCCGTCGGCGATGAGCCGTTCCATCAACTGACGGGCGACTTCCTTGCGGATCGGGTCGAAACAGGAGATCACCACGGCTTCGGGCGTATCGTCGATGAGAATGCTGACCCCGGTGGCGGCTTCCAGCGCACGGATGTTGCGGCCTTCCCGGCCGATGATCCGCCCCTTGAGTTCGTCGGTCGGCAGCGGAATCGTCGCGGTGGTCCGTTCGTAGGTGCAGTCCGAAGCATAACGCTGGATAGCGTAGGTCAGGATGCGGCGCGCTTCCTTTTCGGATTTTTCGCGGGCCTCTTCCAGCACGTTGCGGACGAGCAGGCCAGATTCGTTGCGCACTTCGTTCTTCAACTTTTCCAGCAGAATTTCCCGGGCGCTGTTCCGGTCCATCTGGGCGATGCGTTCCAGTTCGTCGATCTGGCGGGAGATGCTTTTCTGAAGTTCCTGCTCCCGGTTGGAAACGCGTTCGCGCAGGGTTTCGAGTTCCTTCTCCTGGCGTTCGATGTGTTTGATCTTGCCGTCGAGCAGTTCGGCGCGCTTGTCGAGGGTTTCTTCACGCTGGACCAGCCGTTTTTCGTTGTTACCCTGTTCGCGGCGCCGTTCCTTGAGCTCCTGTTCGCAGTCTTCGCGCATTTTCAGAACTTCGCTCTTGGCGCTGACCCGGGCCTCCCTGAGGATGTGTTCGGCGTCTTTTTCGGCGTCTTCCCGGATTTTTTCGGCGCTTTTGTTGGCGGCGTCCTTCTGCACGCGCTGCACCCAGTTCCCAATCATCAACCCGATGGCGATGCCGATGACTCCGGCAATCGCCCCGAGGGCAACCAATTCCGCCCAATGTTCCATTCCTGCGATCCTTTCAAACTTTCTATCTGGAAAACATCATATTGATTTCTGAATTCACGGCGTTGCGGTGTTCGGGACCGCAGCATCATGAAAAAACCACACCTTTTCTTCCGTCACCGCCAGATCCATCCGGCGGTCGTGTGCCTGTTCCGGCAGGGCATTCGCCTGCTGAGCGGCATAAAAAACTCCCGCGATCACGCCGCCGGTTTCCGCCAGCAGCCGGTCGTAATAACCGCCGCCGCGCCCGAGCCGCACACCGTGTTCGTCGAACGCCACCCCGGGAATGAGAAACAACATTTCATCACGCATCTCCGTCGGGGTCGCGGCCGGACATTCCGGCGCCGGTTCCGCCAGTTTATAGCGACCGGGCCGCAATTCCGTCGCCGGGTCGCGCACTTCGGCCAGTTCGTATCGTCCGGCGCCCGAAACATAACGCGGCAGAAAAAAGCGTTTGTCCGGGTCCGCCGCCGTCAGCGGCAGCAGGTCCGGCTCCGTGCCGTCTCCGGCGTAAATCGCCACCAGCCGGGCCTGCCGGTATTCAGGAAGACGCCGGATCCGTTCCCGGATGGCCGCGTCCGCCCGGAGCCGTTCAGTATCGGACAGGCGGCGGCGTTGCGCCAGATAATGCTCGCGAAGCGTCTGTTTGTCTCCGGTCATGACTGTGCCTCCGTTGCCGCGGCGGCTTCCCGGCATTGCTTCCAGTAGTCAAGACGTTCGCTGATCTTGCTTTCGTAACCGATTTTGCCGGGACGGTAATAGGTTTTCGGCACGGTCAGGTAATCCTGAACGACGAACCCGCCGAAACTGTGCGGATAGCG
>CASFXO010000011.1 GCA_949298665.1 uncultured Lentisphaeria bacterium | reverse complement strand
GCTGAGGGTCACCAACGCCTTCGCCCGGCAGATGCGCCATCCCGGCATCGGCGGTATGTACCGGCGTCTGCGCGCACCGAGTCTGCTGCCCGGCTCCCGGCACCACCAGTGGGCGAACATCTGCCTGTATGTACTCGGGCGTTATTTTGAACGCGACTATCCCTCGCCCTACTGGAGCAGCATCCGCCGCAGTGCCGAACTCGCATTTGGAGCGCTCAATCATCCGGACGGCTGGATTGAAGGAGAACGCGGCATCATCAGCTGGTTTGTTTCCGGTGCGATCAATCCGGGGGCCCATTTCCTGCAACTCGCCGACTGTCCCGAATTCAATCCTCAAGGCGCCTGGGCCAATGCCCTGCGCTTCATGGCAACCCAATGGGACGGCACACCAGGCAGTGAAGTACTCGGGACGGCCAGCCGCCAGACCTTTCACATGGTCGCCGACCAGACCGGCGACGGCAAATACCTCTACTACGCGGATCTGATGGGCCCCGAACCTCCGGGCGCCAAGCTGGGCGCGGCCTACGGCCCGACCGGCAAAGTCACCCGCCGGGAACCCACGGAACTGCTGGGAACCTGGACCGTTGCGCCGATGTTCGCCGCCCAGCGGCGCTTCTTCAATGTCAAAGTCCCGGCGGAACAATGCTTCCTCGGGCTCTCCTATCGCGACGCACTGGGGAAAAACGGCGACTGGATCAGCGTCAACTGTTTCAACGAGGAATACCGCACCCCCTTCAAACTGCTCTCCCTCTACGGACTGCGGCTGAACGGGAAAACCGTTTTCACCGGACTGGGCAACTATGTTCAAACCTACCGGAACGGTACCACCGCACAACACATTCCGACGCTGGGCACCGTGGAACGCTTCGGCACCGCCGGAGATTTCGCCGGCTTCACCGGCGGCGTCTCCGACCACGCCTTTGCTTCCTGGAAACGCACGCTCTGGCTGGGAAAACGCCGTTACGCGCTCCTCGCCGACACCCTCACGCCCTCCCCCGAAGCCGCCGGCCAGACGCTGACCGCGCTGATCAATTTTCAGACTCCTTCCGGCATCCGCACCGTTCCCCGAAAACCTGACACGCTGCGACTTTCCGGTTCGGAGCGCGTCCCGGTGCGAACTTTGCAGCTCAGCACCCGGGGCGGCTCCTACCCGATCAGCTGGGGCGCCAGCAACACCCTTTTTGAAACCGTCGCCGTCGGCGACCGGGCAGTCATCGGTTTCGAACGCGATACCGCCTTTTCCGGAAAAATCGAACTGGCGCTGATGCAGCACGCCACCCGCGCCGGCAGCGTCCACATCTATCTGGACGGGCGCAGAGTCGCGGAAAACATTCCCCATTACAGCAGCGGGACCGACACCCGCACCGTTTCCTTCCCCGCGGAGCTCGCACCCGGCAAACATCAGCTCGAAATCGAAGTGGCCACCCTCGCCCCGGAATCCAGTACCGCCTGGATCGGAGCCATGAATCTGGCGTTCGTCCCCGCCACCGCCCGCTGGACCGAAATCGTTTCCGGAGGAGCGGAGATCCTCCAGCGCGGCGGCGACAACGCCGCCGCCAAAATCCGCCTGGACCGCCCGCACACCGTCTTCACCCTCGTCGCCGAGGCCGGAGAAGAAACCCCGCTTACGGTGGCTCCGCTCGGACCGCACGCGGCGCTGCTGCGTCTGCCCGCTTCGGCGCTGGCCTTCACCGGCGCCTATCCCGGCGTCGGGAACGGCGATCTGCTGGTACTGGAAGAAAACCGGCTCAGCGGCTGCGGCGTAACTGAACTGACCGGATTGCTGTCGGCAACGGCCCCGGTACTGCTCGACTGGAAAGCCGACGG
>CASFXO010000010.1 GCA_949298665.1 uncultured Lentisphaeria bacterium | reverse complement strand
CCGCAGTGGGATTTTGTTTCCCAGGTCCAGAGGCGGTGGTGGGGGGACTCGTAGGCGTCGTAGTAGCCGCTGGAGAGCAGCAGCGGTTCGGTGTAGGCTTCGAGCATGAAACAGTTCTGAGCGTTGTGGCGGTGGGAGGTGTTGCCGAACGGGGAACACTCGAAAATCAGGCCGACGTCATTCTCATAATGCGCCAGATCGTTGCGCATGACGACGAACCCGATATCGGGGAAGAGCCGGGCCGGCGGCAGCCGGTCGAGCCGGGCCGGTCCCAGTTGGCTCCAGTCCCGGACGATCAGCGGCATACTGGGCGCGATATGGGCGGTGGGAGCGCCGCCCAGGCGCCGGATCGAGGTCAGAAAATCCGGATTGCCGCTGTAGGAGGCGGCGATGGCGGAGGTCAGGGCCAGATTGTAGCGCGGAGTTTCGCCGTCTCCGAAGGAGGGGAGGCGCGTTTCCGCCGGCCAGCCGTACAGCGGATAATAACCGGCATTGCGGAAATAGGATTTTTTCCCGAGATCGAGGCCGGTGGCGGTGCGGATTTTCATGACCCAGCCGATGGTGGCCTCGTTGGTGTAGCTCCAGTAGGCGACGCCTTCGTTCCAGCCGCCGTCGGGGGTGCCGTAGGTGGGGCAGAAGGCGCGGAAGGTTTCGGTGCTGTAGGCGAACCACGGGAGGGCTTTTTCGGGCCGTTCGTGCGCCAGCATCACCGCCGCTTCACCGAGAATCTGCAGATACCCGTTCGGGTGGCTGTGGTAGGGGCGGGAATCGAAGGGCATGGCGGTCAGGTAATCATAAAACTGTTCGGCCCGGCGGCAGATGGAATCCTCGATTTTCCGCCGTTCCTCCGGCGTGTAGAGGTCATAGGTCCAGTCATAGGAGGCCATCCCCCAGCGCATGATCCACATGGCGGGTTCGTCGTTGTGGTTCAGCGAGGTCGAGCCGTCCGGATCCCAGCTGAAGAAATGCAGGACCCGGCGTTTCGCCTCTTCGCCCAGAGCCTTGTCGCCGGTGAGGAGGTAGCCCAGCGCGGCCCGTTCCATCCGGTACTGGGTCGGACGGGTGTCGTTCATGACTTTGACATAGCCGTCCAGCCAGGCCTGGAAGTTTTTCCGGCGGTCCGGGAGAAACGCCGGTTCCGCCGCCAGTTTTTCCCCGTAATAATGGTATTTTTCGAAATTGTTCCGGATCCAGTCGGCGCTGGCTTTCAGGTCGCCTTCCCGCGCCCGGCGGCGGAAGTCGGCCAGCGTGTCCGGCGTGACGTACAACCGGGGGTGTCCCTGCGGCACCCGGTTCAGCGTCGTTCGCGCCTCCGGATACGGGGCGGATTCCGCATTCTCCGGAATGGTGAAGCTCCAGGTCCGGGTCCAGACGGTGCCGGAGGGCTGATTTTCGACGCCGACCCGCCAGTACCATTGTCCGGGGGGCATGGTCTGATCCGGCACCTTCAGGTGGCGGGAGATTCCGGTATGGCGGGTCGCATTCCGGAAATCCGGATTCCGCGCGTATTCCAGCGTATAGGTGTATTTGCCGCGGGTCCAGTCCCGCGGGGGGAGCCAGACGAAAGCGGGCGGATTGGTGGCGACGACGGCGCCGTCGGCCGGGGTGCGGGGGTAGTTCTGCTGATTTTCCGCCTGCCGGTCGATGCCGAGGGCTTCGGCCGGATCGACGTCCTTCCAGTGAACGCTGAGGTTGTCGCAATAGAGGTCGCCGGTTTCGGCCACCTGGTCGTCGGTCGGCCTGAGGGCGAGATTGAGGACATGGGTGTCCGGGGGGAGGGATGGGATGACCAGGACGTAGCGCCGCCACTGTTCCGTCGCCTCGAGGGAACGCATGAAGCCGCCCAGACAGACGAGGTCCTGACCCGGTTTTTGCCGATTGAAGAGCAGTCCCGCCTGGAACCGGTGCGGACGGTTCGACCGGGCGTAGAAGGTCATTTCCAGCACCTGTGCCGAGTGTTTCCGGGGCGGCAGGTTGAAGAACTGCGTGGCGTAGGGTTTCGCGTCGGTCCATTCGTCATGGACGCGAAGGCAGTATTTCCCCTCATACGGGCGCTCGGTGGAGAAGGAGACCACGGGAATCGCCTGTTTCGCCGGTGCGCTGCCCCAGCTTCGCCACACCTTCGACTGCTGCTCCAGCCCGGGATCCTCCAGCAGATTGCCGCCGCAAACCGTTGCGGAAAGCCCGGACAGAAGTAACAGAAGACAGCCGTGAAAATGTCGTCGCATGAAGATCCTCCCTGTTGGCGAAAAAGAATCATTCGGTATGGGATCAAACGATACAGGGGGCCGGGGAAGTTGTCAAGTTCCGTGAGGAGTTCCATTTTGGAGCTTTTTCAGAAAAATCCGTACGATCCGCCGGGTTTCCGGCGCAACCGGCGCAAAAGCGCTGTACCGGATCAGCGGCGCCCAGATGACGACGCCGTCCTGAGTCCGCAGCGGCGGCGGTGCTTCCCAGGCGGCGAGCCCGCATTGTGTGCGCAGGGTTTTCAGTTTGACGGCGTGGAAGCGCCCGAAGGGCGTCATGGTTTCCCCCGGAGCGGGTGGGGCGATCCGCAGCGTTTCCGGTAGCCGGTCGGCGTCAAAAAACGCCTCCTGCCGGGTGATGGCTTCCGGCGCGGGAAGTGCGGGAACGATTGCCGCGCCGAAACATGGATCGTCTTCGTCACGCCAGCGCCAGTCGCGGGGCGCGGGCGGCGCGGCGGTGGTGAACGTTACCCGTCCGCACCGGAACCGGACGACCCGGTTCGGACCGACGGCGAGCTGCCGGGTTTCCGGACTGTCCGGAAGCGCCAGCAGCCGGTTGAAGGCCGTCAGCAGGGCGTGCCCCGGCGGGCGGGACCCGCCGATCTTCCGGCGCAGCAGCCGGATGCGCAGCGCGTTCGGGAGGGCGCGCCAGAAGGCGGCGCTGCCGTCGTCCCGGGCGGCGGCCTCTCCGGTCATCCGTTCCAATACCCGGGCGTCGTCGCGCAGGGCGGCGAGGGCGCGGAGCAGGCCCGCGGAGGCGCCCGGAACCGCCGCTTCCAGTTCCGGCAGCAGTCGATTGCGCAGATAGTTCCGGCGGAAGCGGTTGTCGTCGTTGGTGCGGTCGTGGCGCCAGTCGTGAACGTCGCGGCTTCGCAGGTAATCTTCGATGGCGGCGCGTTCCATCCCGAGCAGGGGGCGCAGCAGCACGACCGGTCCGATCCGGGTGAGCGGCCGCAACCCGGTCAGGCCCGAGGCGTTGCCGCCGCGCAGCAGCCGGAGCAGCAGGTTTTCGCGCAGGTCTCCCCGGTGATGACCAAGCACCACGGCGCACCCGGGATGGCGGCGGGTGAGCCGGTGCCAGTAAATCAGCCGCAGTCGCCGGGCGGCGTCTTCGATGCTTTCGCCATGGCGGCGACGCGCCGGGACGTTCAGGGAGATCACCCGGACGGGAATGTTCCGGCGGCGGCAGAACGCCCGGCAGAAGGCGGCGTCCTCCCGGCTCTCCCGTCCCCGCAGGCCGTGTTCGAAATGGACCGCTTCCACGGGAAGGGGGGGCGTCATTTCCGCCATGGCCTCCCGGAGTGCGAGCAATGCGGCGAGGCTGTCGGCGCCGCCGCTCAGGCCGACGAAGAGCCGCGTGGGGGAGGCGGCGCGGATTAATCGGCGAATCGACTCGTAATTCATGGTTTTTCCGGTTGTAATCCTGCAAATTCGTTATAATATATAATTTTGAATGCAACTTTACAAAAAAAGCGGGAGATTTTTCATGGCTTATATCGTCGTTGCCACCGGCAATACCCACAAGGTGGAAGAATACCGGAAACTGCTGGCGGATCAGAAGGTGGAGTTGAAATCCCTTCTGGATTATCCCGGTTTTCCGGGGGTGGAGGAGGACGGCGCGACCTTCCGGGAGAACGCCGCCAAAAAAGCGCTGGCGGCCTGCCGTTATTGCGACGTGCCGGCGTTTGCCGATGATTCCGGACTGGAGGTGGAGGCGTTGAACGGGGCGCCGGGAGTCTATTCCGCGCGCTACGCCGCGACCGATCCGGAACGGATCGCCCGGCTGCTCCGGGAGCTGGAGGGCAGGGAAAACCGGCGCGCCCGCTTCGTCTGCGCCATCGCCATCGCGGTCAACGGCGAGGTGATCGAAACGTTCGAGGGCGAGGTGCGGGGGGTGATTGCCGCCGCGCCGCGGGGAGAACATGGCTTCGGCTATGATCCGGTGTTCATTCCCGATGGTTATGACCGGACTTTCGGGGAGCTGGACGCGGAGACGAAAAACAAAATCAGCCATCGGGCGAATGCGTTTGCCCGGGCCATGGAGTTTGTGGAAGAGGAAATGTCGGTGCTGGACGATGATTTCGGCATCTGACCGGACCTGGAATGAGAGAAGGGAAGAAAATGAGACGTTTTTGCATGGGAATGACGGCGCTGGCGCTGGCGGCGGCGCTTTTCGGCTGCACCACGGTGGAGCAGGGGACGAAGTTCAATTCGCTGCCGGTGGGCGAAGGGACCAGCAATCCGCCGGTGGCGCATGTCAATGTGCGGATTACGGGGTTGTACCTTTTCGGGATCCTGCCGATTTTCTGCGGCAGCGTGGCCAGCGCGGGCAAGGCGGCGGTCTTCAGCGACACGGTTACCGTGGACAATGCGGTGCTGTTGCTGACGCGTACGGCGCGCGGGATGGGCGGGGTGCGCATGTATGACATTGTGACCACGCGCGGCGGATCGAATTATCTGCTGTTCAGCTTCGACTACATTCAGGCATCGGGCACGGCGGTGGGCGCGCCGGGGGATTACCGGCGCTGACGCGGCGGGGCCGGCGGGAATCCGTGCGATGCCTCCGGGGTTATTCCGCTATGGCGGAGATGACGGCCGGGAGCAGCCGGTGGAGAGAGTCGCGGATTTCCGGACCTGAGATATTGCGGTGCGGATCCGCGCCGTGAAGGGTGAAAAAGATCCGTTCTCCGGCGGGATTTTCCAGAAAACCGACGTACCAGCCTTCGAGAAAGTGGGTGCGGTGGTTCCGGCCGGTGCCGGTTTTACCGTAAAGTTGCCAATTTCCGACGGGGGGCGTTGCCGCCATGCAGCTTTTCAATACGGCGACCGCTTCCGGCGAAAATCCGGTGCGCCCGGCGAAGATGCCGGCCAGTACGGCGAGTTGTTCCCGGGGGGAGATCAGGAGACTGGATTCAATCCAGAAGACGTTGTGGCCGTTGCTGTTCCATACGGAGATGTCGCCGTTTCCGTAATGCAGATCGGCGAGGGTTTTCCGAACATAGCCGCGATCCAGCCGGGCGACCAGTTTCCGGTAATAGGGGACGCAGGAGGACTGAAAGGCTTCCCGCAGGGTGACGTCCCGGTTCCAGTCGGGATTTTCGTAATGGGTGCCGTCGTACCCCAGACGGGTGTCGGGGCCGTTCAGGACGCCGCAGTCGAGTCCCATTAGGGTGGACACGATTTTGAAGGTGGAGCAGGGCGGAAAGCGGCGGTCGGCCAGTTCGGCCCGACCGGCGACAAGCAGGTGCGACGTTGCGGGGAAATAAAAGAGCGCGACATATTCGGGAGGCGTTTGCGCCGAATCCGGCAACGGCATGGCGGTGGTCCGCACGGTGCGGCACCCGCCGCCGAGCAGCGCGGCGGCGAAAACGGCGAGGAGAAGTTTTTTCAGAAACATATCCGACCTTTGTCGATGAAGTTTTGGATTACGGTAATATAGCATGAAGTTCCGGGAAATGCACTCGGGAAACATGCGGTTTCCAGACGTTGAAAGAGGTCCGTCCCGAAGGGGCGGCACCGTATTTCCTCTCTTATTGAATTTACAGGAAAGGATGATCGACCATGAGCGCCCGCGATTCGCTGCGCATTCTGACCATCGGCAACAGTTTCACCGACAGCCTGACGGCCTGTTTTCCGCAGGTGGCCGCCTCCGCCGGGTGTGCGCTCCGGCTGGACCGGGCGAATTTCGGCGGCTGTGAACTGCGGCGGCACTGGAGTTACATGGAGGCGGAGGAGGCGTTTGCCGATTGCCGCATCTATCAGGGCGGCAGCCGGAAGCTGCGGCGGATTCTGGCGGACGAGCCGTGGGACGTGGTCACCATCCAGCAGGCGAGTCACGAAAGCTGGCGGCCGGAGACGTTCCAGCCGTACGCGGACCGGATCGCGGCTTATGTCCGGCGGCACGCGCCGGGGGCGGAACTGGTCATTCAGCAGACCTGGAGTTACCGCTCCGACGATCCCCGGCTGCTGCCGGGCGGCGAATGGGGCATCGATCAGGAGGAGATGTACCGTCGTTTAACGGAGAATTACCGGCGTCTGGCGCGGGAGCTCGGCGTCCGGATGATTCCGACGGGGGACGCGGTGCAGCTGGCGCGCCGGGCGCAGGGGGACCGGGCATTTCGCCCGTATCCGCAGGAACTGCTGCAGACGCTGCGCTGGCCGGACCTGCCGCCACAGGCGGGAGCGGTGGTGGGACGTTGTTTCTGGGAACGCGACGAAGGGGGACACTGGCGGCTGCGGCGGGATCTGATTCACCTCAACTGCCGGGGACAGTATCTGCAGGCCTGCGTCTGGTTCGCTTTTCTGTTTGAACGGCCGGTGGCGGAAATCACCTGGGTTTCGGAGAATCTCGAC
>CASFXO010000009.1 GCA_949298665.1 uncultured Lentisphaeria bacterium | reverse complement strand
TGCCGGGAGGAATCCAGCAGCATCCCGCGCCAGCGGTAATGCGGTTCATCGCGGATCTCCAGTCCGGGGAGGGACCCGGCACCGTCCGGCAGCAGCTGCCGGAGCGTCTGCACCCCAGCCGCCAGTCCGTCGGGCGTATCCGCCGCCAGCTCCACCGCGGCGTCGGTGATCGTCAACCGGTAGGCTTCGTTACGGAATCCGGCCTCATCTTCGGCGGTCTGCGCGCCGCCGGAAAGCCGGATGACACCGCCCGCGCCGGGACGGTCGGCCATCGGCAGCGCCAGTCCGGTGTCCTGTAGCACGATGTCGCGCAGCAGAGCCGCGGCCGCGACGGCTTCGGCGGTATCCGCCACAAGTACGGTTTCCGGCGCCAGCCGGAAGGTATGACCGTTCCGGCGGCAGAACCGGGGAAGGGGAATCAGGGAAATGTCGGGCATGATGTTATTGCTTTCGTTGTAACGCCTCTTTCAGAACCGGTTCCAGGGCGTCGGCGTAACGCGACATGCCCAGATCGGTCGGATGGGAACCGTCCACCGTGGCTTCGTTGTCGCGACCGATCAGGTTTTCGCCGCGCACGTAATACAACCGGTCGAAACCCTCTTTCCGGAGTTCGTCGAAAAACTTCCGGAAGCTTTCCCAGTGCGGCTGAATCCGCGGCTCCCGGCGGTAGCGGCTGTTGGCGTAGGGACGATCCTCCACCAGCACGATCGGCGTGTCGGGACGGCGGCGGCGGAGTTCCGTCACCAGATGCCGGGCGCGGCGGATCACCTCGTCTCCGGGCATTTTCGTCATATTGGGGAGGCAGTCGATGATATACGCCGACGCCGGGATTTCCGCCAGAATTTTCGCAAATTCCGGGTCCATGGTGCCGTTTCCGGAGAAACCGAGATTGATGACCGGCAGATCCAGGCGCCGCCCCAGAATCGCCGGATAGGTCATCCCCGGGCGCGACGCGCTGCACCCGTGAGTGATGGAGGTCCCGTAAAAGACCAGCGGATCACCGGTCGGAGCCACCGGTTCCGGCATCACGCCTTCCGGCAGCAGCAGCTCCAGTTTGCGCACGCCGGTGTAGAGCGGCAGGTAAATCATATATTCCGCCGTCCGGTCCGGCGGCGTATAGAGCAGTTTTTCCTGCACGTTGACCGCTTCCAGCCGCGACGGCCGCCCGGTGGTCAGCCACTGCCATTCCCCGTCGACGCGGGTGTAGACGTCCAGCCCGTTGACGCCGATCGGGCTCATGTGCGGCAGATAATTGTTCGAGGTCAGGGTCCAGCGGATGCCGAGCGGCCGCGCGCCGGTCAGTTTGAAGTGCAGATACAAGCCGGCCGAATGGGTGGAGAGCGCCCAGACCTCACTGCGGACTTTGGCCGCCATCCGTTCCGGAAATCTGCGGTATTCCACGGCATCGCCCCAGCCGCGGCCGCGCACGATGCCGGGACAGGCTTCCAGCACGTCGATCCACGGCTGCTGTTCCTTCCGGGAGGCGGAATCATTCGCCCGCAGTTCGGGATCGAGTTTTGCAGCGTCCGCCGCGGGCGGCGCGCCGGTGGTCAGACGGAAATCCCGCAGTGTTCCCGAAAACGGCAGCAGCGCCTTGTTGTTTTCGCTCAGACTGCCGACGGCGAAGAGACGGCGTTCGTCGACGCCGGTCCGGGGAACGGCGCTCTCAAGGATGTCGCTGCCGTCCACCCGCAGTCGTACCTGCCCGGGACGGTAGCTCAGCTCGAAGCGGTGTTCGCTCCGGTCATCGTAACGCGCGGCGCTGGTCAGGGTTTTCCCCGTTTGCTTGTCGCGGATGACCATCAGTTGCAGTTTGCCGTTGCGCAGCAGAAGGTTCCAGCCGGTATACCCGGAGAGCTGACTGCGGTTGCCGACCAGATACTGGGTGGCGCCGCCGTTCGCCGCGGTACAAAACGTGCCGGTGAGCGTCCAGGACTGTTCATTCATGTCCCACTCCGGGCGGTATTGCCGGTCGATCAGCGCCGGGACGTTCTGCCCCGGCGCGGCAAAACTCTTCAGTGCGAACTCTTCCGGTCGGGCGGCGCCGGAATGCTGTTCCAGCGGCCAGACGATTTCGGCGGCGCAGCAGAGGGCGACGGCAAGGGTGTGCAGCAGCATCTCAGCGCGTCTCCTTTTCCAGTGCGCGCAGCAGTTCTCCGCGCAGGACATTGTATTGCGCCGGATCGGCGGAATAGGTTCGGCCGAAGAGATTCGGCGCTTCCCGCCACCCCAGAGACAGTTCGTAGATCCGGGCCATGTCCGGGAAAATCACCCGGCCGGCCAGTGCTTTGGCCTTTTCCGGATTTTTCCGGGCCAGCATCGCGTAGAGCGTGGCGTCCACCAGTCCGTCCCGGTAATTGAGCATGCGTACGCCGGGCCGCAGTCCTTCCGGACCGCGATAGAGAAACCAGTTGTCCCCCGGCGGATGACCGGGTTTCTGGGAACCGTTCGGCATCGGGCCGAGCGAGGTTTTATATTCGTCGGCGCCCCGGTAGACGTTGGCGGCCCAGTTCAGGAATCCGGAGGCGCCGAAATCGGCGGCGATCAGCGGCCAGAGCCGGTTTTCCACCGGCATGCGGTCCAGATGGCGGTTGGGGAAGGGCGGATAGGGAGAGGTGCAGTTATACAGCCAGTAGCGTTCCGGCGCGGCCTGGATCCGGTCGCGCAGCTGGTGTGCTCCCGGGAGGTTCAGAACCTGAATGTCCACCAGATCGGCGAAGAGGTTTTTCCGATCCAGCACAGCGTCGATGGAGCGGACTCCGGGGAGATGTTTCTTGCGGATTTCGGCGAATTTCCGATAGGCTTCCAGATCTTTTTCGCGGGGTTCGTCCTTCTGGTACTGGCGATAGGAATCAAGCGCGCCGAGCTGCTCCAGTTCCTGTCGGAGCCGGGGCATGAAGGCGTTCAGCACGGCGACGAATTCCGGATCGTTCAGGGCGATTTTCCGGCGTTGTCCGGTGGCCTGATCCTGCACGTACAGCGGCAGCATCCAGCTGGACATATGCGTGCCGGCGAAATAGGTGAAGCCGATTTTCCGGAAGGTGGTGATCCAGCGGCGGAAGCCGGAAAAGTCGAACTCATAGCGGCCGTCTCGGGTCTTGACGGTCTGAATCAGCGGGGTCTCCGCGAAGATGATCGGGGTGTAGATCATGTTGTCGCCGCAGGCCAGCAGGGCTTTGCCGGAGTTTTCCAGCAGTTTCCAGTGTTCCTCGCTCCAGTATTCCGGCACTTTGCCGCTGGTCAGGTTGACCGGTTCCGGGAACAGCCAGTGGTTGGAATCCAGTGAGAAACGTTCCGGCAGTTTGACGGAACTGACTTCCACGGTAATCGGCAGCCGGACGGCGGGTTTTCCGGCGCTTTCGATGACGAAATCGCCGCGGTAAAGACCCTTTTCGGTTTTTTCCGGGATGTTGAGCGTGACCAGGAAGGAGACCGGGCGGTCTTTTTCCAGGCGGCAGCCGGTGATGACCGCGGGATCGACGACTTCGTAAAGATCGAACGGGGCGGTGCGGATCTGGTAGGTGCGCCAGTTTTCCGGCGCCGTTCCGCCGGGGAAGTTCTGCACCGGCCACTGGGTATTGCCTTCGACGTGGACGGCGATCAACGGCTGGACTTTGACTTTGATGCCGGATTTGAGTTTGTCGCCGATGCGCAGAAAGTTGCGCGGCTCGAATTTTACTTCGGCGTTTTCCGGGGAGAGCAAATTGAGTCGGAACGAAACCGTATTGCCGCGCGGCGTCTGCAACGGCTGGGAGAAGTTTGCCTCTTCCGGGAAACGGTCCGCATAAGTCGGACTGCCCAGATCGGTGAATCGGGCGCGCATCCAGGCGGGCGGCGGTTGTTTTTCGGCGGCGGCCGTCAACGCCAGCGCGGCGGCGGCCAGCAGACCGGTGAAGATAAGTTTCCTCATGATGAAAAGTCTCCTTCCGGGTTATGGTTCGGCATTTATATCCGTCGTATTCCATGGCTGCCGCAGTGACAGGAGCTGCAGCATTCTGCGGCGCAGTCCGTGATACGGCGCCGGTTCCGTTGCAAACGCCCGTCCGGTGTAACCGGCGAACGGCATGGCGTAAATGTTCAGTTGGTCCGGCAGTTCCCATGCCGGGAAATAAACCCGTTCCAGCAATTCGTCTGCCATTTGCGGCGATTCCTGCGTCAGCATCCGCAGCAGGGCCGCGTCGACCATGCCTTCGCGGTAATGAAGCATGCGCAGGCCGGTCCGCAACCCGTCCGGTCCGCGATAGAAAAACCAGGCATCCCCCGGCGGATGACCGGGATTCTGGCTGCCGTCGGGGTAAGGCCCGAGTGAATTTTCATATTCATCGGCGCCGCGGTAAACGTTGGCGGCCCAGTTGAGATAACCGGTGCAGCGGTATTGGACGGCGAGCAGCGGGTACAGGCGGTTGCCCGCCGCGGGATGGTCCAGCTGCCGGTTCGGGAATGGCGGACGCGGGTCGCACGAAGAGTAGATCCAGAATTCCTGTCCCCGTTCTTTCCGCTCGGCATTCAATGCCTGACCGAAGCGGAGTTTCTGAAGATGAATCACCGCGACATCGACGTCCGGGTAGAGGGCGGTACGGATGGTGGCGTCGATGTTTTTCACCCCGGGCATGGTTTCATGCAGCAGTCGAACGTATTCCCGGTAGCGGGAAATTTGAGAATCGGAGGGTTCGTCCATGACGTGTTGGCGGTAACGGCTCAGATAGCCGGTGCGTTGCAGTTCGGCATGAAGCTGCGGCAGAAACTGGCGCAGCACCTCCAGTCGTTCCGGATCCTCCAGTTTCAGTTCCCGCATCGAACCGTCCGCGCAGCGGATGTGCAG
>CASFXO010000008.1 GCA_949298665.1 uncultured Lentisphaeria bacterium | reverse complement strand
GGAAAAAGATACGTTTCCATTGTAAAGTAAAGCTTCGGCAGATCGTTCATTTTTCCTCCAGGTTTGGTATCCCTAAGTTAAAATGAACCTTCTGCCTCTTTTTTCATCCCCAAAAATTAAAAACTTTTGAAATTACCTCCTCCCTTAATAAAAAAAGATAGATTATGGACAATGTACCGCACTTTCACCGGATTTTCAAGCATTGCCGGCTTGACATCCCGAAACATCCAGATTACTGGTAAAATTGAGGCACAAGTCAGGGAAAGAAAGGACGATGGAGACAGATGGCGGGAATTTACTGGTCGCACGTTCTGGAAAAAATCTGCATGGCGCTCTGGTACGTGCTGTTGATTTTCTGTGTCTGGGTCATGATCCGATTCGGACTCGGCGGTTTTCTCGAAGGTGGCCTGTCCGGTGTCGGGAGTTTTTTAATCGCGCTGCCGTTCGGCGTGCTGGCGGGATTGGTGGGCTGGCGCCTTTTCGCTCCGGCGCTGGCGGACGGAATCACCCATCTGCTGTTCGGGGGCTCGGAGAAGCTCAAGGCGCCGCCGCCGCTTCTGTCGCCCTGCGCCGGAATGATTGCGGCGGGCCGGCTGGAGGAGGCGCGGGAAGCATTGCTGGAGCTGCGGCGGCAATACCCGAATTCCCCGGAGGTCGCGGAACTGTTGTTTCAGCTTTTTGAGAGCAGCGGCGACCGCGAGGGACAGATCGCGACGATCGAAACATATTTTCAGACCTCCGACCGGCAGCCCGGAGCGGCCAATGTGATGCTGCTTCTGGCTTACGCCGACCTAGTGGGGAAGGGGGCCGTGCCGCTGCTGCGTTCGGAATCGGGCCGGAGCATCTACCGGGCGGTGGAAAAACGGGAACTGCAGAACCGGTTGCGGGCTTTGACCGGAAACGAGAAATCCTCTGCATGAAAAACATATTGGAGATACCGGGAGACGGTGCCGATGGATCGTAATTTCGACAATCTGCTGCGGGAGGCGCTGCTGGCGGGCGCATCCGATCTTTTCGTCAACGCGGGGAAGGGGCCTTCGTGGCGTCTTTGCGGAACGGTGGAACCGATGCCGGAGGCGCCGATCCCTGAGGCGGCGGAGATCGACGCGTTCCGGCTGACCGTGCTGACGGAGGCGGCGGAGGAACAGTATCGGCGGAGCGGCAGTTACGACGCCTCCTTTTCGCTGCCCGGCGGGGAACGGTTCCGGCTCAACTTCTTTCAGGCGCTGCATGGCCCCGGTTTTGCGGCGCGTCCCGTGTATTCGGGCAATGCGCTCGACATTGCGGCGCTGAATCTGCCGCAGGCGATCGCCCGGACGGCGATGGAGCCGCGCGGTCTGATCCTCGTTTCCGGGTCGACCGGCAGCGGCAAATCCACGACGCTGGCCGCCATGGTCAACTGGATCAACAACCGGGCGCGGCGTCATATTCTGACGCTGGAGGATCCGGTGGAGTTTCTGCACGAAGACCGGCTGAGCCTGGTGACCCAGCGCGAAATTCACTCCGACGTTTCGGGGTTTGCGGACGCCGTCCGCAGCGCCATGCGGGAAAATCCCGACATCATCGTAGTCGGAGAAATGCGCGATATGGAAACCATGCAGGCGGCGATCAACGCCGCCCTGACCGGCCACCTGGTGATCAGCACGGTGCACACCGCCGATTCGATCCAGGCGCTGGAACGGATCGTCAATCTGTTTCCGGAACATCAGCGCGAGCAGATCGCGATCGATCTGGGTATGGCGCTTCTGGCGATTTTCGCCCAGCGGCTGCTGCCGCGCGCCGACGGCAAGGGCATGATTCCCGCCGTGGAATGCCTGATGGGGACGCCGTCGGTGCGTAAACTGGTCGCGGACCGGGATTACCGGGGGCTGGAGGACGCCCTGCGGCGCGGCGCGGAAAGCGGCATGATCACCTTCAACCGGGCGCTTTTCCGGCTCTTCCGCGAGCAGCGGATCACTGCCGGGACCGCGCTGGCCGCCTCGGACAACCGGGAGGAGCTGGCTCTGCTGCTTAAAGGCATGGAAAGCGGCGTCGACGCCTTCCGCAGTCATTACAACATCGACGGTCTGGACGACGGCCGCAGCGTGGATATGCGCCGGCTGCTGCGGGCGGCGGTCAAGATGGGGGCCAGCGACCTGCTGCTCTCCACCGGGGCCGCGCCGACGTTGCGGATCAACGGCGTGCTGCTGCCGCTGGATCTGCCGATGCTGGCGCCGGGGGACATCCAGCGGTTGCTGTTCAGCGTAACTTCGCGGCGGCAGCGGATCGAGTTCGAGGAGAAGCGGGAGCTGGACTTCGCGCTGGCGGTGGAGCTGCAGCTGGATCGGACATCCGAAGCGCGAACGGTCTTCCGCTTCCGCATCAACGGCTTTTACCAGCGCGGCAATGTCGGGGTGGTGGCCCGGGTGGTGGCGGACACCATTCCCACGCCGGAAGCGTTGACGCTGCCGCCCGCGCTGGTGCGGATGGCCGACAAGCAGCAGGGGCTGATCCTGATTACCGGCCCGACCGGCAGCGGGAAATCCACGACGCTGGCCAGTCTGATCGACTACATCAACCGTCGCCGCTCCTGCCACATCATCACGGTGGAGGATCCGATCGAATACGTGCACGATAACCACATGGCGCTGGTGGAACAGCGGGAGCTGCACGCGGACACCCTGAGTTACGCCACCGCGCTCAAATACGTGCTGCGGCAGGATCCGGATGTGATTCTGGTCGGGGAAATGCGCGACATCGACACCATGGCCGCCGCGCTGACCGCGGCCGAAACCGGGCATCTGGTCTTCGCCACGATCCATACCAACAATGCGCCGCAGACCATTGACCGGATCATCGATTCCTTCCCGTCGGCGCATCAGAATCAGATCCGGCTGCAGCTGGCCGGCGTGCTGCTGGCGGTGGTGTCGCAGCGGCTGCTGCCGCGCCTCGACGGCGCCGGACGGGTGGCGGCGTTCGAAGTCATGATCGGCACGCCGCCGGTTCAGGCGCTGGTGCGCGAAGGGAAAACCCACCAGCTCCAGTCCGTGATCGAAACCGGTGCCAAGGACGGTATGATCACCATGGAAAAGGCGCTGGAGGAACTGTACAGCGCCGGACTGGTTTCCCGGGAGGAAATCCGCAGTCACCAGGTGGAATGTCGTCCGGTCAGGGCTTTTTGATTTCCCGGCGCCGCTGCCGCCGGACCGCCATCCGGGCGCGGAAGCCGATGACCATGGAACGCACCAGAAAATAGGTGATCGGCGTCGAGATCAGCGCGAAAACCGCTCCGCCGACGAAGAAGTCGGTGAGCAGCTCCCGGCTGAGGCGGAAAAGCGCTTCCCGGGTCTGTTCCTCCAGCAGTTCCTTGAGGGCGTCTTTGATGAAGGCGTAACTCAGCGAGCCGCCGGTGATCAGGTTGCCGATCCAGCATTGGACCGGATAAATGAAAAAGACGGTTACCGGATTCGTGGCGAATGTGCCGATGGTGGCGCCGATTTTCGAACCACGCAGGGCGAACGAAAGCGGGATGGAAACCAGCAGCTGGGTGCCGATCGGCATGATCCAGCCGATACACATGCCGATGGCCCAGCCGCGGGCGATGTATTCGGGCGTGCCGCGTTCCTTGACCATCTTCAAGTAATAATAATGCATTTTGCGGCGCAGCCAGCTGATTTTTCTCATTCTTCCTCTTCCTTCCCGGTGGTAATGCCGCCGAAGACGGCGATGGCTTCAGCCCGTTCGGCCAGATTATTCAGGACTCCGCTGATTTTACGCATGGCGTCGACGAAGGCGAGGAACGCCATGCCGGAGGACAGGTCGTACTCCGCGTGGCGGAGGTGCTGAATGTGTTCGTTTTCCAGTTCATCGGCGTTTCTCCGGATCCAGTGGCCGATGGCGACGGCGCGTTCGGCATCGCCGCGGCCGGGGTGTTCGAGGGCGGCGGTAACCGCCTGACGCATCAGGAGCAACCGTTCATAAAGGTGTTCCAGTTTTTTCTTCAGCTTTCCGGAGATTTTTCCACCCGGCTCCGCCGAACGGCGGGAGGCGCCGATGATCGCGGCGGCGCAGTCCGCGAGTTTCTCCACGTCGTTGATGGCGTGAAGGAGCTTCGGCAACACTTCGGATTGTTCGGGAGAGAGTTCACGGCGGGTGATCTTCACCACGTATTCGGTCAGATCGAGCTGCATCCGGTCGATGGCGATTTCCTGTTCCTCGATATCCCGGAGCGTCTCTTTTTCCAGATCCCGGTGGAAGAAACAGCGTGCGGCGGCCCGTTCCAGATTGCTGCCCGCATCCCGCAGCATGATCCGCAGCTGAAGCACGCACTGCTGGAGAGCGATGGCGGGGTTTTCCAGCAGATTGGCATCGAGGTTGTTGTAACGGATTTTCCGGACCCTGACCGGGAGCAGCCGCTCACACAGTTTCGCCAGCGCCGGAATGAACGGCAGCAGCAGCAGGGCGGTCAACACGTTGAACAGCGTATGGGCGTTGGCGATGTGGCGCGGCACGTTCTGCGGCACCGTTCCCAGCGCATTGC
>CASFXO010000007.1 GCA_949298665.1 uncultured Lentisphaeria bacterium | reverse complement strand
GTCCCGGGCTTCCTGGCCCGGCGGCGGGGGGGGCGGGGGGGAGGACCGGGGCCGGGCCGCCCGGCCGGGGGCGGGGGCGCGGCGGAAACGATGTCCGGAATGGAACGCACGACCTGAAAGAAATAGGATCAATGGATAGCTTTGTATGGAATTGATTTCAGAATGAATCAAGCCGGTGAGGGGATTTCGGATTCGATGAGCTCAATGAAGAGAAATTGTTGAAAAAAAACGAAAAAGTTCTTTTTGTGGCTTGCATTTTCAATGGATTTTTATTATAATTATTTTCGTAAAACTATACAAATATATAGAATTAAACCGAAGGAGGTTCATCCGGATGGAACGGGTGCTGAAATATCAGGAAATCGAAAGTTATATGCTGCAGGAACTGTCCAGCGGCCGTTTTGCACAGGCGGACCGGTTTTTCACGGAAACGGACATTGCGCGGCAGTTTCACGTGACCGCGTTGACGGCGCGCAAGGCTTTTGCGCAGCTGGAGAAGAAAGGGTACATCGTGCGTCGGCGCGGTCTGGGGACCTTCGTGAAGGCGCTCCCGGAACAGCCGCAGCGGCTGGCGATGTTCAAGCGCTGCATCATCGGCATCGCCACCGGAAAAGGCAATTTCGACAACGATCTCAAGCTGGGCCGCATGCTGATCGCCCTGTACCGGGCGATCGACGAGGCCGGTTATCTGGCGATGCTGGCGGGCGAGGATCCGGGGATTCTGGTGGAGGCGGGGGTGCACGGCGTCATCGCGCTGGAGCAGATGGAGGCGCGACAGGTGCGGCTGCTGCATCAATCGGGCATTCCGGCGGTGGGGATGTCGCCGTCGCGCGGAGCGCTGCCGGGGATCGGATTCGATTACGCGGAGGCGGCCGGACGGATGGTCGATTGTTTTCAGCGCGGCGGGGCCCGGTGGCTGGCCATGGTGGGCGAGGGCAAGGACGCGCTGCTGGTACGCAATCTTTTTGAACAGAGCATTGCGTCGGAGGTCCGGCAGCGGAAGATGCGCTTGTCCATTCTGGTGCCGCCGATCGGATCGGCGCGGGAAATGCTGGCGGAACAGATGGACCGGCCGGAACATCCCGATGCGCTGTTCGTGATGAATTCCTGGTCGCTGGAAACGGTGGCGGGCGTGTTGCGCGAACGGGGACTGGTGCCGGGACGGGACGTTTCCTTACTGGTGAACGGGTCCAACGCGCTGCTGATTCCGGGGACGCCGGGGTATTCCATCGTGGACATCGACGTGGACGCGGCCGCCCGGAACAGCGTACGACTGCTGCAGTGCCTGATTCGCGATCCCGATGCGGAATGCCCGCCGGTGCTGTCGCCTTACGGACCCATCGTCGATCGCGGTTCGCTGATGCATGAAGACGCGCCGCGGCGGCCATGAACGCCGGAGAACGGAAGCTGCGCGGGGGGAGCGGCGATCGCGGGAGTTTGGATTACCAACCATAATAAGGAGTCTGAAGGATGAGAACGTGTGCGCGATGTGAAGGAGCCGGGGCGCGTTGCTTGGCTCGACCGGTTTGCACCGGAGGCGCCGGAGAACGGCGGGGAGCGGCGGCGGGTCGGAATTTTACGCTGATCGAACTCCTGGTGGTGATCGCGATCATCGCCATTCTGGCGTCCATGCTGCTGCCCGCCCTGAACAAGGCGCGCGAGCAGGCCAAGTCCATTTCCTGCTGCAACAATCTGAAGCAGTACAGCACCATGGTCGCCATGTATCAGGGCGATTACGACTCCTATTTTCCGCATCAGAAGGAGATGAACCGGAACGTCGATCCCAATGTCTGGAACAGACACGGAAATCTGGCCATCGTGGTGCTGAACAAATATTACGGCATTTACACGCCTTTCGCCACCAAACAGTCGGCGGCCGACGTCAACCGGCCTTATTCCAAGCTGATCCGGTGTCCCGCCCGTTACGACGCCATCGACCGTTACAACCGGCCCCATTACGGCTACAACGTCTACCACATCGGTTCCTCGCAGCGCTACATTTCCGGCGGGGACCGCAAAACCGCTCCTCCGGTGAAGGTCGGCAGCCTGAAGCGCTCCAGCAAGGTGGTGGTGTTCGCCGACATCGGAGTGTTCGACGGTTCGGGCAATTACCTTTACGGGACGCACGATCTGCTGGACAACGCCTCCTATGTCGGCAGCACCTACGGCATCATGTACGGGGTGCATGGCGGTCGGGCCAACGTTTTCTGGGCCGACGGGCACGCTTCCGGCGTCAACCCCATCACCTGCGGCAACGGCAACCCCGTTCGCCCCGACGATCCGGAGGCCACCAGCTATGATCGGTACTGAGCCAATGAAACGATTGATTCTGGGGGTGTTGCTGCTGGGATTCGGCGCGCAGGCGGAGGAAAATCTGCTGCTGAATCCGGGCTTCGAGCAGGGGACCGAACACTGGAAGGCTTCCGAGTGGAGCCGGAAGGCGCCTTCGGAATTCCAGATCGTCTCCGAGGGGGCGACTTCCGGGAAATTCTGCGCGAAACGCCGGGCGACCTCCGAGGCGGACAATCTGGTGCTGTGGCAGCAGGTGGAGGTCGGCGGCGCCCAGTCGCTGGAGTTGAAATTCAAGGCGAAACTGGAAATTCAGCTGGGGAAGGAGGGGGAGATTTCCGCCTCGTTTCTGACCTTTTCCAAAGAGAAGAAGAAGCTGCAATACATGACCCGGCATTTTTCCGCCGGCAGCGAATGGGGGGAGTTTTCCTGGAATTTCCAGACGAAGCCCGATACGCAATATGTTCAGATCTGTCTGCGGAACCGCGGGACGCCCGCCTTTTTCGACGATGTTTCGCTGCGGCGGTCCACCGGCGTGGTCGTGCGCCGGGCCGTGTGGGACGCCGTCACGCGGAGCATGCTGCTGACCGTCGGCGTGCCGGAGCAGAATCCGCCTTCGCGACTCCGGATCAGCGTGAACGACGGCCCGGAACAGGTCGTCGCCGTCGCGCCGGAGCAGGGCGAGGCCGCGTGCCGGGTGCCGCTTCCGGAAGGGATCGCCGCCGGTACGGTCACGCTGCTGCTGCGCGACGAGGCCGCCTCGGGCACGCCTGACCGGCAGACGCTGACGATTCCGCGGGAGACGCCGGCACGGGCGCCGGGAATCCGGAAAAACAACTTCGTCCGGGAGTTGTACCGCGGCCGGATCACGGCCGGTGAACCGCTGACCATTCAGGCCGGTCGGCGCGGCTGGATCCGCGTCATCGCCCCTCGCCTGGAACGGGGAAGACTGCTGCTCAATGACCGGGAAATCTTTCCCGACCGGCAGGACATGTTTCTCCTGACCGACGGTCGGGGCGTGTTGAAACTGGCCGACGCCGAAGACGCCGAACTGACCGTTCTGCGGATTCCGGAAATCATTCTCTGCGAATTCGATGAAACGCGTTCGCCGCACCGTGAA
>CASFXO010000006.1 GCA_949298665.1 uncultured Lentisphaeria bacterium | reverse complement strand
TGTGCGAACGATTACTTCGGATTGTTCGGGCGGCTGATGGATCGTCTGGCGCCCCTGGAGCCGGCGTTTCTGGACGCGCACAAGGTGATTGCCGCTCCCTCGCTGCTGGACGGGTTCGACCGGGTGATCTGGACGCCGCAGCGGCTGGAGGAACTGGAGAAGGTGGCCGAACGGATCGGCCGGGAAAAGTTCATCGTACTGAATCGCCAGTACAGGCAGTTCCGCTACGTATCCACCGACAACCGGGCGGCGGGCGAAGCCCAGACGGAATATTTTCTGAGCCGTCTGCCGGCGAATACGGCCTGCTATTTCATCGACTGCCAGCCGGCGGAACACGTCATCGGCGAGCGGCGCAACGGATTCATCAACGCCTGTGCGAAATTCGAGAAATTCTACCGGCTGATTCCCGCCCGATATGATGATCCGGAGGAGAATCTGGCGCAGTTCCGGAGCCTGGAGCTGCCCACCGACCGGCCGGTCTTGATCATCTCCCCCTCCAAGCAGCCGAGCGGCATGATGATGCGTTACCTGACCGAGACCGGGCGGCGGCTGAACCGGGATGTTTTCTATGCGGATTTCGACAATATTGACGCCTTGCAGACCATGGGGTATCGGATTCCCACGGTGCGGGAGGATTTTTTGGGAATTGCCGATCAGGCGGTGGATTCGCTGTGGGTGGAGGATTGCCGGAAAACGGTGCCGTTTGAGCTGATCAATTTTCCGGAAATTGCCGCAGAGTCTTTCTGACGTGATTACGGGACGCATTCCGTTCATTTCTTATCCAAAAGGAGAACCGTCATGAGAAAAAGCTTTACGCTGATCGAGCTGCTGGTGGTGATCGCCATCATCGCCATTCTGGCCTCCATGCTGCTGCCGGCGCTGAACCAGGCGCAGGCCAGAGCCTAGACCGCCAAATGTACCGGAAATCTGCGTCAGTTGAATCAGGCGGCCTTGAATTACGCCGGAGATTACGATGATTTTCTGCCGTGTCTGTTCAATTCGCGGGATCAGTACTGGATGCATCAGGTGGCGCCCTATGTCGGCGGCCTGACGAATCAGTATGAATACGAGGGAGAAAACGACGCCAGGCGCGTCGTGACCAGCTGTCCGGTCTGGAAGGAATTCTCCCAGACCCGCTGGGGATACGGCATGAATCCGCTGCTGCCGCCGGTGCCGCAGTCGGGACGCAGCGCCTCCGATACGGACCAATACGGTCGGCTGAACGCATTCCGTCGCTCTCTGGTGCTGTTCGCCGACAGCGGCGGCTGGTATACGGCGACCTGGAGCGGGGCGGCGTTTACGCCGGCTTACGGCAGCACGGGCGGGTTTTACTATCTGGATCATACGCGCCACACGGGCGGATTGAACGTTTCGTTCAGCGATGGGCACGTTGCGTATTATAAGGCTCAGGAGATCTACAACAACTGGAACGAGGTGTTCAAGTATGCCGCTTATCCGGAAACCAGGCCCTGACGAGGGGAGGAGAATCGTGAAATCTGTTGGATTTTGGCTGTTTTTTCTGCTCGGCAGCGTGGATGCCGGCGGGGATCTGGTGGCGATGAATCTGTCGCTGCTGCTGCATAACCGGGTATTTCCCGCATCGCGCGCATTGCTGGCGGGATTTACCGGTGAGGAGCACCCGTGGCATCCGCGTTACGGGGAGGCCGCGGCGAAGCTGATCGGGGATATGGCGGCGCTGGCGCTGCGGCGGGAGATGACGACGGTCGGGGACTTGTACACGACCAGGACGACTTACCGTCCCGGGGAGGTGGCGGAGGTGCGGGGAACGTTGTATGGGACGTGCAGCGGGAAGCGGCGAGTACGCATTACCGCGCTGCCGTATCAGGAACGGAAACCATTGGCGACGGCGGAGCTGGAACTGGAGTTTCAGGCGCCGGGTCCGTTGCCGTTTACCACGATGTTTTCGATTCCCGGGGATTTCGGAGGGCGGCGGATCAATTTGTTTGCGGAGGTGCTGGACGGGGGCATGAGTGCGCCTCAGCGGGCGTTGATTCCGGTGAAGCTGGAGGTGGCGCCGACCATGTCGGAGTTCCGGATGACGGAGCGCTATGCGACGCTGGACGGCAGGGCATGCCGGAGCAACGGATGCCGTTGCCGTTGGTACGGTTACGGCGTTTCCGCTTCGGCCGGTTCGGAAAGTCCAGGCGACTCAGAGGGCTCGGTACTTTCGGAAAGGTCCGTGGTGGAGAAGGGGATCAGCAGGATGATCCAGTTGGTGTAGGTGGCTTTGGTGGTGGCGCCGGTCAGACGGGCGACCGGCGTCCGGGTGCCCGCCTCCAGAATGTTGAAGGCAAAACGGCCGTAACCGTAGCGGGCGTATTTCTGAAACAGGGATATTTCCGGGATCACCAGGGAAATGCCGGTATTCGGCACCGGCACCGGCAGCGACGGGGTGCCGATCAGAATTTTGTCGTAATCGGTCGCCAGTACGCCGCAGAGGGGCTGAATCAGCAGTTCCGCCTCTTTGGCTTCTTCCGTCAGGATGAGGCCGTCCTGCGCCAGTTTCATGGCCAGCACGCCGAGCAGATAGGCCTTGTCCGTCTGCGGTTCGAGATAGGTGTTGTCCAGGTACGCCTTTTTGCCCGCATAAGGACGGAAGTCCGCCGCCGCTATGCCGCGTTCGATGACGTCCGAGAGCAGAAGCTGCTCGATGGCATTGCGCTGGGTATTGGTTGTCCACGGGGTGGAACAACCGTTCAGCAGGCAGGAGAAGGCCGTTCCGGCCGCCAGCATGACGGCGAAACATGGTGGTTTCGAAAACATCGCTTTTTCCCCTTTTCAAATACCATACATGCATATGCCGATTGCTACAACTGCATTGCCGGAAAAATTCGTCTTTCCATCGGGAAAACGTCGCCGCCGCATCTTATGACGGCGGTTCTGGCGGCGGGACGACAGGCATCAGGAGGCAAAACGGGGGCTGTTTTCTATACAACCGTTTCTGCGCCGTATCAGCCGTTCCGGGGGAAGGGGACCGGTTGCCCGAGGCGGCGGGATTCCAGCAGGGCGAGCGCCAGCTCCACGGAATTCCTGCCGTCGGTGCCGTTGGCGTTCCGCGGCGGAGTGCCTTCCAGAAAGGCGCGGGCAAACGATTCCACCGAGTCGAACCAGCCCTTGTCCGGTACATAGGCCCAGAGATCGGGATCTTCCTGACGATAGTTCCGGACGTCGAAAGAAAGGACCTGCTGCGGCCGGCGGACGGCCTCGATTTCCATGCCGTAACGTTCCCGGTAGAGGGGGGCGTATTGGAGCAGTTCCCTGACTTTGTACATTTCATAAAAATCGTATCCCCAGCGCCGCAGTTCCGCGGCATGTTCCCCGCGATACGGCGGAAAAAGCCGGTCGAATTCGCCGGGGATTCCGCGCACTTTCATGTCGGTGAAGTCATCCACGGTGATGGCGGCGTAACGGGCGAAGACCTCCCAGTACTCCTTGCCGAGACAGTAGGTGCCGAGACTGCCGCTCAGCAGCTGAAACCGGGAGCCGTCCGCATATTCAAGTACCGCGCAATCGTTTTCCAGTTCACCGCCGGTCATGAAGACTCGAATCGGCAGTTCCTCCATGACATAACAGGCGAAATCCAGAATATGGCAGCACTCGTAGAGAATCTGCGGCTTGTCGGCGTAAAAATTGCCCGGTTCGTGCTTCTCCGGCTGAGGATACATGATCCGGTAGTAATGAAAAAAGGGCCGGGGCAGCCGTGCCAGCAGGGCTTTGGCCTGCACATAGGCGGGGGCGAAACGCCGGTTCAGGCCGATGGCCAGTTTTCCGGCGGCGCGGCGCTCCGCGGCGAGCACGGCTGCGGTTTCCTCCGGGGTTTCCGCCATGGGTTTTTCACAGAGAACCCATTTCCCGGCGTCCAGGCTTTCGATGATCAGCCGGGCATGCAGATCCTGTTTGGTGCCGATGATGATGAGGTCGATATCCGGATCGGCCAGCAGTTGCCGGTAGTCGGTGGTGGTATAGCCGACCGGCATGCGGCGGGCGTGGCGTGCAAGCGTTTCCG
>CASFXO010000005.1 GCA_949298665.1 uncultured Lentisphaeria bacterium | reverse complement strand
CTTGGAAAAGGTGGCGACGTTATGCCCGCACCCGGCCGCCAGTACCGCCAGAACGGCGGCGACGGAAAAAAGGAAGATTTTGTTCATTTTTCACCCCCGTCTTCGGTCGTTTCGGAAGCTGCGGCTTCCGCTTCCAGTTCGCCCATGACTTCGCGGAGCTTGTCGATCCCCTCCGGGATGGCCGCCTTGATTTTCTCCGCATTCGCAGCGCCGAGCTTCCCCTCTTCGACCAGCTGGTCGATGTACGCGATCGCCGCCGCCTCACCCTGATTCTCGACGTATTCGAGAATCGCGGTGTGGGCGGTGTTCCTGATTCCCTGCCGGTCGCACCCGGTCGCCAGCAGCATTGCCAGCCCCATCACTGCCAGAATGCCCAGAATTGCGTTCATTTTTCTTCCTTTCTTTTTTTTGCTGTTCTTTTTCATAATCGGCACATGCCGAAAGCAGGTCGCTCATTTTCTTCTTTTTTTCTTTTCTTTTTCATTCAACGCGGAAATTTTCCAGCCGTGACGGCGGACGCGCCGGTCCAGTTCGTCGATGTCTTCCCGGTGCTCGTCCATCTGCCGGTTGCAATCCGCATAGGGCACGCGCTGCTGCACGTCGCGCCGCAGACCGCGCATTTCGTAGGCGATCCACCCGAGAAGAATCGTCCCGGCCCAGCGCATCCAGTCGTCCATTATTCGTTTTCCTTTCGTTTTTCCGCGCATTTGCGATATTGATCCCAGCCGAAGGCCTGACAGTAGCGGGCCAGCCGGGCGGCGCGGCGAATGGCGATGTAACGGCGCGGATCGTACCAGCGGTACCGGGATTTCGCCACAATTTTCCCGTTGGCGGCAAAGCGGTCGTTGGTCGCGGTGAAGTGTTCGCGCGTTCCGTCCGCTTCGTACCACTCGACGTCGTGGATGAAAGCCGGAAGTTCCGATTCCGGGCGGAGGTCGGTTACCAGTTCCCGCGCCCATTCCGGGAAGAAGTCCGGCCCGATGCCGTTGCAGAGTTTCCGCAGTTCGGCGTCGCGATACTTGTCCAGCACGTCGCGCCCGGCCAGGCCGAGGCGGTTGACTTCGCGCCGCATGACGCGTACCTGATCCAGCGTATACATCAAAGCGTCCCCCCGTTGTGCATCTGTTCCCGGACCTGATCCAGCGTCAAATCGACCAGCGCCAGCCATTCGGAAACCCGTTCGTCCAGCAGATCGATCATGCCGCCCGGCGCGGCGTCGCTCGACAACAACGCCAGCCCGGCGAGCGCCGGTTTCAGGGCTGCCTCATTCTGCATCACCGCCGCCACCTGTTCCGCCGGAATCAGGGCGTAGAGCGCCCCGATGAAGGCCGAAATCGGCACCCATTCCTCCGTCGGTTCCGGTTCCGGGAGTTCGACCACCGCGCCGTCCACGACGTCCAGCCGGGACGCGGGAAGCGTGCCGGAATAAAAAATCCACCCGGATTCCAGCATGGCGGTCCGGCCGAGGCTCGGGCCGGTGTAAGCGGTTACCATTCCATTTTCTTTTCTGATATACATGTTTCACCCCATGATGTTGGAGATTGCGGCGATTTCCGGTTGAGTCAGGGCGCGGTCGAAAACCAGCGCGGAGGAAACGGCGGAACCGCTGTTCACCGCGTCGGAAAAACTGGTCGTTCCCAGCATGAATCCGGGAAGCGTCCCACCGTCTACTGCAAGAGCCACCATCTGGTTCAGTGCTATTTCCGCCA
>CASFXO010000004.1 GCA_949298665.1 uncultured Lentisphaeria bacterium | reverse complement strand
CGGAATTTCCGGCCGCCGGGCGGGAGACGCTGGCGGCGCGGTTGACGCGCCTGCGGCTGCATGTCATCGGGACCGAAGGCTGGCGCCGGGCGATGGTGACCCGGGGCGGCGTCGCGCTGAAACAGGTGAATCCGCAAACGCTGGAGAGTCGTCTGGTGCCGGGGCTTTTCTTTGCCGGGGAGGTGCTGGATCTGGACGGCCCCTGCGGCGGTTACAATCTGCAATGGGCATTCAGCTCCGGCCTGCTGGCGGGGAGCTGTGCCGTTCCGGGCGGAACATGATCGGAAGCGACGCTGCGGTCCAAACGCTTACTGGCGGATGTCGCCGGCGATTTCCTTGTTCTGGAAGATGGCGATCGCCCACATGGCGCAGATGGCCACGTAAAACACCACATAACCGGCCGCCCACAGCACGTAGGCGACGGGAATCGTCCGGTTGGCGGCGATCGCGTCCGCGAGCCAGAAATATTGCCAGTTCGGCAGAACGGCGTAGAGAATCCCGAAGAAGAAGTTGATGATTTCCGATCCCGTGTCCCGGCCGAAAAGATAACCGGAAATCAGCCCCAGGAAAAAGAAAACGGAGCAGAGCGTCAGATTGGCCACCACATCCAGCCGGGTGGCGAAGACCACCGCCAGCGTGGACATGGCGATCACCGCCAGATTGATCAGGATCAATGCGGCGCTCAGGTCGCGCATGGACAGGGCCGGCGTCTCCCGCGAAAGTACGCAGTAAACCACAAACAGCGGCATGAAGACCGCCAACGCGGCGGTGGATACCGCGGAAAACGAGCTGCCGCGCCAGAAGTTCGCGATCATGCCGACGACGCAGGCGGCGATGATCACTCCGAAAAACGAGAAATAGGCCGCCATGTCCATCCGGAACTGGTCGACCGCAATATAGACCGACACGTAGGAGGCCAGATTGCAGATCACCGTGAACAGCGTGGACGCCAGCACGATGCCGCAGATTTTCGCCAGTACGAAGGACCAGCGGTAGACCGGTTTGGAGAGGAGGAGCAGCACCGTTCCGTTGTGCATTTCACGGGAAACGGTATGGCTGGCGCACAGGACGGCGCAGAACAGCCCGAACAGCAGAGAGGTCGCCATGGAGCTGTCCACCACCAGTTTGAGCTGTTCCGAGAAGACGAACAGCGCCATGGACGGAAAGTGCCCGATCAACACCACCGCGCAAAGCAGCATCAGGAAATAAATCGGTTCCCGAATGGATTCCTTGAACGTGTTGTCGGTGATTTTGAAAAAATTGAACATATCAGTCCGTCCACGGCGTGATGACTGGCGATTCCGGGATTACCGGGCGGGTTCCGCCGCAGGTGCGGTCTGTTCGGTCGCGGCAGGAACGGCCGCTTCCGTCGGCTGGACCGGTTCTTCCACGACGGCGTTTTCTTCCAGGGCGACCTCTTCGACGACCGGTTCCGCCTGAGCGGGCGCCTGCTTCGGGGCGGGCTTGCTGATCGGGCGGTACAGCCGGGAGTCGGAAAGCATTTTGTCGCGCAGTTTCTTGTAATCGGACCGGAGACTGGAGATATTCAGCATGTAGGCCAGTTCTTCGGCGATCCGTTCCCAGTCTTCGCAGTCGGCGATGAAGATGGGAATGCTGCGGTCCAGTTTGTTGATGTATTTACGCGGGACGTAGGATTCATTGCCGAGCACCACGATCCGCCGCGGCGACAGAAAGCGGACAAACGCCGCCAGCCTGGTTTCGGGAATTTCGATGGCCGGTCCGCGGGAGGGAACGAAGAAAATCCGGGTATCCTCGCCCTGCGGTGCCGGGAAAATCAGATACGGCTGTTTGCTTTCCGCCTGAATCAGTTCGGCCAGCAGCCGGGGGGACTGATTGTTGGAACAGACCACCAGCGTGACCACGTCCCGGGCGGGGCCGACCGAGGGCCAGCTGGCCGCGAAGCCCGCGACGAAACAGAAAAGACCCAGCAGCGTCAACATGACCTTGATTGACCGATTACGCATGACAGCACCTCGCAGAAGTTTGATTTCAGGCGGATTCCCACCCCGAATAATTGACTCACGATCCATTCTTATCATAAGATAGTACCGGTTTGCGCGGCGCGCAAATGAAAATCACGGAAGGCGCGCTTTTTTTTACAAAAACCCGATTCCATCCGGTCGGAGACTTGAAAAAGATCCGTTCCGGCGGCACATTATCCGTTACGGTTCCGACCGGCGGCGCGGAGGTGCGATCTGCGCGGGGCTCCGTCTTCGTATCCGGGACGGGACGGTCGGCAGCCGAGAAATATGGAAAAGGTTGACTTCTGGAAGAGACGATGAGTGAGCATTTGACGAACCTGCTGCCCGCGGGAGATGGCGGAAAACCCTGTGCCGCGCTTTTTTTGAGTGGAACCGGCAGCAATGCAGAGAAACTGCTGGCCCGGTTCCGGGCCGCCGCCGCCCCTGCCTGCCGGATTTCCGTCATCGTAACCGATGCGCCGGACCGCAGCAGCGCGGCGCGGCTGGCCCGGGAATATGACAAACCGCTGGTGGCGCTGGACATCCGGGCGTTCTACCGGCGGGGTGGGCTGAATTCGATTTCACTGGCGACGGAACGGGGGCGGGCGCTGCGCGAGGAGTGGACGGACGCGCTCCGGCGACTGCTGCGGTCCTATCGCATTGATTTCGGCATTCTTGCCGGCTTTGTGCCGCTGACCAATCTGACCGGGGATTTCCCGTGCCTCAACGTGCATCCGGCCGATCTGACGATCCGGGACGCACGGGGGGGGCGGCTGCTGGCGGGACTGCACCGGGTGCCGGTGGAGCGGGCGCTGGCGGAAGGGTACTGGCAGCTCCGGTCCAGCGTGATTCAGGCCCGGCCGTATACGGGGGACGGACGTGGAGAGATGGATTCCGGGTGGATTCTGGGGATTTCCCCGGCGGTGGCGGCGGAGACGGAAGGTTTTTCCCGGGAGGATTTCGCGGCGATGCGCGCGGCGCGGCGATCCGGCGCGGCCGGTGCCGGTCCGGATGACCTGGCCCGGCTGGCGGAGCTTAATCTGGAACGGCTCAAGCAGTTCGGTGATCATGTGGTGTTCCCGCAGACGGTGGAGGCGTTTGCCCGTGGGCGGTACGCGACGGACGGGAATCGGTTGTATTTCCGGATGGAGGAAGACGGGGAATTCCGGGCGGTGGAGACGGTGGAATTCGGCGCGGGGACGCCGGTACCGGTAGCGGTGAGGGAGAACAGGGCGTGATCAAGGGCGGAAACGGCAGGAAGCGTTACTGGCTGCTCGGCGCGTTGATATTGCTGGTGGCGGCGACCTTCTGGTTTCGATTCGGTCTGCGTCCGGCGGACAGGAGGGCGGGGACGCGGGGGCCGTTCGGCGGCGAGGTGCGCTCTTTTGCCGGCGGCCGCATGGTGATTGCCGACATGAGGATTGCGGGCACACCGGATTGGAAGGAATTTCTGCGTCTGCTGCGACAGGATCCCCGCTGCCGGGCCATAGAAGGATCGGGAGTCTGGACGCCGGACGGGGAGACGGAGATTCCGTTCCGATTTCAGCTTGAGTCGGGCGATAATCCGCAGTTGCGTCGCATGGAGTTGATTGCCCGGTTCGGCCGACGCACGGCGGCGCTGGAGGGAACTCTGGACCTGGTCCGGCAGGAATTACGGGCGGAGGTGCGTGCCGCATTGACGGAAAGGGAACTGTGTCTGCTGGGGGGAGATTTTCCCGCTTCGATACGTCTGCGCGGTGTGGTGGACTTCCGGGGACGGGTGGTTTTGGGTACGGAGCCGCTGCGGCTGATGGAGCCGCCGGAATTGCATGGGCGATTTGCGGCGGAGGGACGATTGGAGGCGGCACCGTTCCGGATGCTGTCTCCCGGCCGTTTTCAGCTCGGTGCGGGGCAAGACGGCGGAACGACACTGTCCTTCCCGGAGGCGGAGCTGGCGTTTCCGCACCTGGTGTTGCGCAAACCGGTGTTTCACTTCGGAGCGAACGGGGAGGTAAAGGTTGCGGCGGAGGCGGGACTGAAGCCGCCGCTGCGGTTGAATCTGCCGTTGCCGTTGCAGGGGCAATATCATCTGGAATCGGGGACATGGGCGTTTCAGGCGGGAGCGGAAGGCGCGATCGTGCTGGATACGCCGGAGTGTCTGGCACGGTTGCAGTCGTTTCAGGTGCGCGGCACCGGCGACCGTGCGGGGGGAGAACTGAAGATGGCGGCGGCGGGAGAATCCCTGACGCTGCACGCGGAATCCGGAGATGCCGGACTGTGGAGCGGGCTGGGGGTGGAACTGGAGGCACGGCGGGCATTTTCGTTTGACGAGGCGGGACGCAGCGGCACGGATTTGGAGACGGTGCTTCTGGGATTTCGTCGTTTCGAGCTTCCGGGGAGTGGCGAGGAACGTTTTTCCGCGGATCGTCTGAAACTGGAACTGGAACGGCGGGACGGGGCGCCCGGAGCGGCCCGTTTCCAATTGCAGGCGGACACGGTGCGGCTGGAGGGGGGGGAACGGGACTTTACGCTGTCGGAGTGTTCCGGCCAAGGCTTTCTGGAAGTCGGGGAGAGCGGTGTGGCGGCGCTGTCGGATTTTTCCGGGGAGGCGAAAGCGCTGACGTTGCGATACGGGGGCTGGCGTTTTCAGGGGACACAGCTGGTTTTTGACGCGGAACTCGATCGGCGGAAACACCCGGGTTCGGAGAATTTCCGCTGGAACATTCATGCCGGAACCGGACGGGTGAGCCGGCGGAACGCCGTTCTGGACATGCGCAATGCGCACTGGACGCTGGCGGCGGAATTCCGTCCGGGAGATCGGCGGCCGGGCAGCTGGCGGCATCGTTTTCAGGGGGAAGCCGGCGTGCTGACCGCGGCGGCGACTTCCGTAAAGTTCGAAAAAGGAATGCTGGATCTGGAGTTGGCGGACGCGGATCTGGCGGTGCGTTCCGCCGAACTCCAGCTGGAGAAAACTTCCGGTGTTCATCGGATTGCGCCGGAGAAAACGGCGTGCGGCGGTTTTTCCGGAGAATGGTCGTGGAACGCCCGGTCTTTCCGGGGCAACACCCGTCGCGAACTGGATGGACAGCGCGGGGAACTGCGGCTTTCCGGCGGAGACTTGCGCGGTGCGCGGCGCACCGGTCCGGCGCTGGAATTTTCTGGAATCGAATTGCAGCTGCCGTTTGTGCCGCCGGCGGCCGCGGCCGCGCCCCGGGGAAAACTGACCGTGAACGCAGTGCGTGGCGGCGGAGATCTGATCGGGGCGTTGCAGGCGGATTTGACGGCGCGGGGGACGCAGTTGTCCTGGCGCGGGAATGTTCAGATGCCGCTGCTGTCCGGCGGCGGCTTTTTCCTGACCGGGCAACTGGACCGGAAGAACGGAACGCCGGAGCTGTTTACGGAATTCACGCTGCCGCTGTCGCAATTGTCCCGGCCTCTGGCGCTGTCCGCGTTGACCGGACTGCCGGGCGGCTGGCGGTACGAAGGGCGTCTCGGGATGTCCGGTTTTCTGCGCCTGGGGGCGGAAAAACTGGAGCGGGAATGGGCCTGTGAATTCGACGGCGAGGCCGTTTCCGGACCGACCCGGGTGTCGGGACTGCGGGGAAAGCTGCGGGCGGGCGAAGGGGAGTCGAAGCTCACCTTCCGGGAGCTGGCATCCGGAATGGTGAAGACCGGGGCGGGCGAGATCGTCCTGGCGCGGGATCAGGGGGGAAGCGGACTGAGCGTGCGGCAGGCGACGGCGGCGGCCTGGGACGGGAAATGGATGTTGCGCGAGCCGGTCCGGATTGAGGAAAAGAAACCGCTGCTTCTGCCGTTGCGGGCGGTTTCGGTCGGCGTGGACGAGCTGCTGAATCTGCCGGAATGGAAGGGGGCGGTATCCGGGCGTTTCTCCGGACGCTTGACACTGGGCGTCATCGGCGGCGCATTGCTGCCGACCGGTGCGGATTTGCGCAGTGACGGGGTTTCCCGGCTCCGGCTGACGGGGATGGAGCGTTACCGGTATGTGCCGGAGGAGGGGGCGGATCCCGAACTGTTTGAATTCGTTGCTGCCGCCTGGAAGGATTTCGATGCCCAGCGGCTGCAACTGCTGCTGCGTCCCCATTCCGATGCCCGGCAGTTGCGGTTGACGGCGGAAGGGCGCCCGGTGGCACCGGTTCCTTTCATTTATGAAAACGGGCGTTTTCGGCCGGCCCGGGACGGAGAATTCGGGTTCGACGGAGAAGTGGCGATCAGCGGAGATTACCGGTTGCCGTCCGCAGATGAAGGCAGGCGGAAACAACCATGATCCGTTGGAAACACTGCTGGCAGGCCTTCTGGGAAGGGCCGGATTATCTGGAGATGCCGCGGCTGCACCGGAAACTCGGCCGGTACCGATCGCTGACCGTGACGCTGAGCGCCTGGTTGAGCGCCTGGGCGTTGCGGGTGATGTCGCCGGTAGCGCTGGTGGTATTGCCGGTGGCGCTGCTGACGAGCCTGTACGCGCTGATTGCGGTGGATTCGCCGGTACGGTTGCTGCTGCTGGTGTTTCTGGCGCTGCTGCTGGTGGAACTGGGGGGAGGTTTCTGGTTTCGGCCCCGGGTCGCCGTGGTGCGGCGGGTGCCGGAGCGGGTGCGGACCGGGAGCGAATTCACGGTGCTTTTCGAGTTGCGGAACCGGCGGAAGCGGAGAGCGTTCGATCTTTTTTCGGATCCGTTTCGTTATTCTTCCCTGTTGGCGTTGCGGCAGCCGGCCCGGCTGGGGGAGCTGGCCGGCGACGGTATGGCGACAGTGGAAGCCACGTGGCTGGCCCGGAGGCGCGGTGTGGTGCGGTTGTACCGCCCGATGGTGGAAAGCCGGTTCCCGCTGGGATTGCTCAAATGGAGTTGTCGGGGAAGCGGCAGGGTGGACCGGCTGGTGGTGTATCCGGCTTATGTGTCATTGCGGTTTTTCAATCTGCCGCTGGGGGCGCTCTGTCAGAATGCCGGCGCGACCGGGTATTCCCGGGTCGGCGAATCACCGGAACTGCTGGGCAGCCGGGATTACCGGGAGGGAGACGATGTCCGGCACATCGACTGGCCGGGAAGCGCACGCCGGGGAGAGCTGGTGGTCAAGGAGTTCGAGGAAGAGCGGCTGAAGCGGGTGGCGCTGGTGGTGGATACGTTTGCGCCGTTGTCGGCGTCGCAGTTCCGGAAGAAAGCGGAATCTCCGGAGCTGGAGGCGGCGTTGTCGCTGGCGGCCGCCGTTACGGAGTATCTGGTGCGGGGGGAAGCCGTAGTGGACATTTTCGCCGCGGGGGCGCAGTTGCACCGGATCCGGACCGGGCGGAACACCGCCTGTCTGGAGGCCGTGCTGGACATTCTGGCGGCGGTGGAGCCGGAATCGGAACCGGCACTGGAAAAATTGGCGCCGGAAGTGTTTATGGAGATCGCCCGGGTCGGGGGCGCGGTGATTTTACTGCTGGGGGACGATGCGGAGCGCCGCGCTTTCGTGCACCGTCTGGCGGCTGCCGGGGTGTCGGTGCGGGTGATTCTGCTGGGGCGGGCGGCGGCCGATGTCCCCCGGGAGTGGCGGGTGATAACGCCGGACGCGGTTCGTTCCGGTCGGATTCTCGGCTTGTAAGACGTGCTTTGTGAGGATATATTACCGGGAATCGGAAGACTCTGGAAAACGGTCGCGCGGTATTTGCCGTCGTCATTGCCGGGCCGGAAGGGGGAATGGTCGGCAATCCCGTTGAAAGCGTGTGATCCGCAACGGGCCGCAGCCTCACTGTGGTTGGGACGGGCGCTCGGTTCAGAGCATTCTTCAATCGGTATGGACAGAGAATCTTGCGGGTATCGGCGTTTGCGGTCAAGTGTCCGTGGCAGTGCGGCGGGGAGAGCCCGTTTTTCAGGAAACGACGACGATGGCAGAAGCCATGAATCGAGAAAAGATCATCCGACCGTGGGTGGGCGTGCTGATTCTGGTTGCCGCTTTTGCGGTGTTGTATCAGCCATGGCGGTTGGGGGAACGGGAATTTTTCCGTCTGGAGGGGTTCTATGCCGCGCAGGCGCTGGAAATGGATTTCCGGCTGCCGATGGCGACCGCGCACGGCGTGGCGGTGCGGAATGCGTTTCCGTTGTATCCCATGCTGGGGGCGTTGCTGCGGGACGCGACGGGGTTGTCGGTGGAATTCTCATTGCGGCTGTTGTCGGTGCTGATGACGGCGCTGGGCGCGGGTGTGGTGTATCTGGCGGTGCGGCAGTCCCGGAGCAGTGTGGGGGCGCAGGCGGCGACCGCGATGTATATTGCCGCCAATGTCGTGGTGGAGAAGTCGCTGGACGGCTATCCGGTTTCGATTACGGCGTTCGGGGTGCTGGCGGCGCAGCTGCTGTGGTTTTACTTCGGGGTGCGGCGGGCCAACTGGAATGCGGCGTGGATTGCCGCCTTTGCGGCGCTGGCGCCGACCTTTTATGCCGGGGGCTTCCGGGTGATTGTGCTGTTTCTGCTGCCGCTGGTGTTCATGCGGCGGCCGCTGACGTTGTGGTCGAAACTGGGCAAGCCGGGATTGCCGGCCGGATTGCTGCTGCTGCTGGGCGCGGTCGGGCTGTGGGCGATTCCGTATTGGATACTGGCGCGCTGGATGCCGTCGCAATACTGGGCCTTCGGTGGCGCCGACTGGCTGGAATATCTGGAGCAACTGGGGTATTTTCCCTTCGAAGTGCTGTTGCGGTTCGCACCGTGGATTCTGGTGGCGTGGGCGCCGTTCTGCGTGGCCTTGCAACCTCAGGACGAAACGCCGATATTCAGCCGTTATCTGCGTACGATCGTGATCAGTACCGCCTTTTATTTCTGGTTGCTGCCGGGCACGGAGGCGGCGGATCTGGTATTCCTTGCCGGGCCGCTCTCAATTCTGACGGGGCTTTACTATGAAGCGGCGGTGCGGCGGTATGCCCGGCCGGTTCGCTGGCTGTTGCGTCTCTGTGGTTTTTTTGCCCTGGCCGTGGCGCTGGGGCTGGTGTTCTTCTGTCTGATACCTGAAGATTGGATCGGGAGTTTCATTGAGCTTTCCGGACCGCTGGATTATAAAAACGACCTGCGATACTGGATCGTGGCTTTTCTGAAAGCGGGTGCGGCGCTGGCGGTGGCGATGATGATTCTGACCGGCAGCCGTCGCAATCCGGTCTGGCTGCTGCTGTTGCTCAGCTGTGTCTGTGGGGCGCTTTTTTTCTGGCAGGTGATGGCGCCGTATCGTCATCAGGGCGGGGAAAAACGGGAATTCGGGCGGGAGCTGCGTGCGGCGCTGGCGGCGGACGGGGTACGCTTCGAGCGGATTCCGGTCATCTACAAGAGCGACATTCTTGATCTGTACGGCGAGTGTCATTATGCGGGCATTGACGTGCAGAAGATCGATCGTCTGGATCAGTTGCCGCACGCGGCCAGGACGGTTTATCTGCTGAGTACGGAGTTTCCCCAGGCGCCGGATCGGAACTGGACCAACCTGCTGCCGCCGGACCGGGTGTATCTCAAACATCGGCTCTGCCTCTGGAAAGGGGTGCTGCGACGTGAAAACGCCGAACCGGTGGAGACCATGGACGAGGAGACGCCGTGAACCGCGCGGGCCACGACCTGCCGATGCTGGCGGGGATGACCCGGGCCGGGCTGGAGCAATGGGCACGGGAACGGGGGGTACCGGCTTTCCGGGGGCGGCAGCTGGCGGACTGGATCTTTCACCGGCTGGAGCTGGATCCCCGGAAAATGACCAGTCTGCCGATTCCCCTGCGCGAACTTGCCGCAGCTGATCTGGCGGCTCCGGCCGGACGGGTGGAGACGGCGGTCGCGGCGGAGGACGGTACGGAAAAACTGCTGGTGCGCCTGGCGGACGGCCAGAGCGTGGAGATGGTGCTGATTCCGGCGGGGGAACGGATGACGTTCTGCCTGAGCACTCAGGTGGGGTGTCCGGTGCGCTGCCGTTTCTGTGCCAGCGGTGCGGAGGGGCTGGTGCGCAATCTTCAGGCGGGGGAGATCATCGAGGAACTGGTGTTCGGGGCGTGCCGGATCGGGCGTCTGCCGGACAATGTGGTGTTCATGGGGATCGGGGAAGGGCTGCTGAATCTGGAGGAACTGCTCCGGGCGATTGCGTTGATGGTGGCGCCGGACGGATTCGGGATGTCGCCGCGGCGGTTGACGGTTTCGACCAGCGGGATCGTGCCCGGAATCCGGCGGCTGGCCGAGTTCGGGCGGGAATTGACGCTGGCGGTATCGCTGCATGCGGTCAACGACGAACTCCGGGCACGACTGATTCCGGACGGGTTCCGGTATCCGGTTGGCGAAATTCTCGCGGCCGTGGATGAATATCGGGAACGCGCGGGGCGGATGGTGACGCTGGAATACACGTTGCTGGACGGCGTCAACGATTCTCCGGCCGATGCGCGGGAGCTGGCCCGGATCGCGCGGGAACACCATGCGAAAATCAACCTGATCCCATACAATGCCACCGATACGGCATTCCGGCGTCCGCCGCGGCGGGTGATGGAGGAGTTTTTCCGGACGGTGGAGCAATGCGGCGGCCGGGTGACGATGCGGCAGGAACGCGGGTCTTCGCGTACCGCCGCCTGCGGTCAACTGCGGCGCCGCCATGCGGAAAAACGGGAAACGCCATCCGGCCGAGAATAAGAATTTTCCGTTCCGGAAGAAAAAAAGCGCAGTTTTCATGGCAATACCGGGTTTCCGGGAGCGCGAAAGAGCTTGCCTTGCGTGCATTTTGCATGTATATTACCGGCAATATTCGCGGACGCTCCGCGACGACCGCACGCCGCGCGTGCCGGCAACCGACCGCAATTCGGTATGAAACACCATTGGAATTGAAAAAAGGGACCGGTTTTCACGAAGGAATGCCGGTTCCGAAATACCCGGAAATCCGTTGCCGGAAGCCGGGCAGCGACCAGACGGCGGAAGAATCGCCGGAGCGCACGGCCGCAGCCGGGACGGAAACCCGAGAAAGCGATGAAAAACATGCCGAAGATTCATCCGTCCGCAGTTGTTTCCGAAGGCGCCGTGCTGGCTTCCGACGTGGAGGTCGGTCCGCTGTGTTACGTCGGTCCCCACGTGGAGATCGGACCCGGCTGCCGGCTCCTGGCCCAGTGCCACATTGACGGGCATACCCGGCTGGGGGCGGGCAACGTGCTGTATCCTTTCTCCTCGCTGGGACAGAATGCGCAGGATCACGGCGTCGAACCGGGGACGGTAACGTATCTGGAAGTGGGGGACGGGAATATTTTCCGCGAAGGCTGCACCGTTCATACCGGCACCAAGCCGGGGACGAAGACCGTGATCGGCAACGGCTGCATGTTCATGAATTCCTCGCACGTGGCGCATAACTGCCGGGTGGGCAATCAGGTGATCATGGTCGGATTTTCCGGTCTTGCGGGATATTGCGAGGTGGGGGACCGGGCGTTGATTTCCGGGCTGTGCGGGATGCACCAGTTCTGCCGGGTCGGGCGGCTGGCGATCCTGTCGGGGGGGTCGGTGTTTTCCCAGGACGTGCCGCCGTTCATGATGGCCGAAGGGCGGAACGGAGGGGTGAAAATGGTCAATCTGGTCGGCCTCAAGCGGGCCGGTTTTTCCGAAGAGACCATCCGGGTGATCAAGCACATTCACCGGTTGTATTACCGCAGCGGCCTGGCTCCCGCCAATGCGTTGAACGCGGTCCGGACCCAGCTGCCGCAGATCCCCGAGGTGCTCGAATTCATTGCATTCTGCGAAAGCAGCAAGCGCGGCGTGCTGCCCGCCCGGATCGAGGGCAAGCGCGCCTGAACTCAAACAGGAGAGAAGAATCATCATGTTGGAAGCATTGAAGAAAAATCCGGCGTTCACCCCGCGCCGCGGGCCGCTGGTGCTGGCCATTCTCGACGGCGTCGGTTACGGTAAATACCCGGACGGAGACGCTGTTCAGCTGGCCTGGATGCCGGAATTCGACGCGCTGCGGAAGAACTGGCCGTCCACCCGGCTGAAGGCGCACGGTACGGCTGTCGGCATGCCGTCCGACGCCGATATGGGCAACAGCGAGGTCGGCCATAACGCCATCGGCTGCGGCCGGGTGTTTTCGCAGGGGGCGAAGCTGGTCGAAGAGGCCATCGGCGAAGGCAAACTTTTCGCCGGACCGGTCTGGAAGGAACTGGTGGACAACGTCGTCAAGAACGGTACGACGCTGCATTTCATCGGACTTTTCTCGGACGGGAACGTGCACAGCAACATCGCCCATCTGCGGGCGATGATCACCGCGGCCGATCAGGCCGGAGTGGGCCGGATCCGCGTCCATGCGCTGCTGGACGGGCGGGACGTGCCGGAAACCTCGGCGCTGGAATACATTGATCCTTTTGAAGATTTTCTGGCCGGGTTCAACCGGGCGGGACGCGATTACCGGATCGCCTCCGGCGGCGGGCGCATGGTGATCACCATGGACCGTTACGGGGCGAACTGGGACATGGTCCGCAAGGGCTGGGAAACCCATGTCCAGGGACGGGGCGAAATGTTCGCCAACGCCCATGAGGCGGTGGTCAAACTGCGGGAACGCACCGGAGCGATCGACCAGGATCTGCCGGCGTTCGTGATTGCGGACGACGGCCGGACGCCGGTGGGACCGGTCCGGGATGGGGATTCGGTGATTTACTTCAACTTCCGCGGCGACCGGGCGCTGGAAATCACCGAGGCGTTCGAGGCGGAGCATTTCGCGCACTTCGACCGGGGCACCATGCCGAAGGTGCTGTACGCAGGGATGATGGAATACGACGGCGACCTGCACGTGCCGAAGCGGTATCTGGTGTCGCCGCCGGAAATCAGCCGGACTTTCGGAGAATACCTCTGCGCTTCCGGCGTGCGGCAGCTGGCGATCAGCGAAACGCAGAAGTTCGGGCATGTAACCTATTTCTTCAACGGCAACCGTTCCGGGAAATTTGATGAGGCGCTGGAAACTTATGTGGAAGTGCCGTCCGACATCGTGCCGTTCGAGCAGCGTCCGTGGATGAAGGCGGCCGAGATCACCGACAAGGTGGTGGAAGCGATCGGGTCCGGGGAATTCCGGATGATCCGGTTGAATCTGGCCAACGGCGACATGGTGGGGCATACCGGTGACATGCAGGCGGTGCGCATTGCCATGGAGACGGTGGACCTGTGCCTGGGGCGGATCCGTCGGGCGGTGGAGAAGGCCGGGGGTGTGATGATCGTCACCGCTGACCACGGCAATGCCGACGACATGATCGAACACGACAAGAAGGGCAACGTCAAACTGGACGAAAACGGCGTTCCGGCGCGGAAGACGAGCCATTCACTCAACCCCGTGCCGTGCATCGTGTACGACCCGACGGGAAAACCGGAATACCGGCATGAGCTCCGGGAAGGGCTCGGCATCAGTTCCGTGGCGGCGACCTGCCTGGAACTGCTGGGGTACGAAGCGCCGGCGGACTATGATCCGAGCGTACTGATCTGGAAGTGACGCCGGACTCCGGTGGTTGTTGAAAAATCCCTCGCGATGATGGATGTCGCGGGGGATTTTTTTGTTTTTCCGTGAGGTGGAATTTGCCTTTTGCGCTTTCCGGGGATATTCTCCCGGAGAAAACAGCGGAGGGAACGGGAAAATGAAAAGTCGTTTTCGGAAATTGTGCCGGGCGGTGTTGTTTGCGGGTGTCATGACAGGCGGGGGAGGTATGCCGGGAGCGGAGACGAAACCGGCGCCATCTCCTTACGGCCCGTTGTCGGAAGCGGAAAAACAGGTGATTCTGCACAAGGGGACGGAACGGCCCTTCAGCGGCCGGTATGAAGATTTTTTTCAACCGGGCGTTTACGCCTGCCGCAATTGCGGTGCCCCGCTGTACGTCTCCGACGATAAATTCAAGACCGATTGCGGCTGGCCCGGCTTTGACGATGAAATTCCCGGCGCGGTGGTCCGCAAACCGGACGCCGACGGACAACGCACGGAAATTCTCTGCGGCCGGTGCGGCGGCCATCTCGGACATGTGTTCGCCGGGGAACGGCTGACGCCGAAGAACGTGCGGCACTGCGTGAATTCCATCTCCCTGGTTTTCGAGGATCAGCGGTCGGAACGGCTGCGGCGGGCCGTCTTCGCCGGCGGCTGCTTCTGGGGCGTCGAGGCGCTGTTCCGGAAACTTCCGGGAGTGTGGACGGCGGTCAGCGGTTATACCGGGGGGACGACGGAGCACCCCACCTACCGGGAGGTCTGTACCGGAAAAACCGGCCACGCCGAGGCCGTGGAAGTGTTTTACGATCCAGGGAAGACGAATTACGAGACGCTGTGCCGGTATTTTCTGGAAATTCACGATCCGACGCAGCAGGACCGGCAGGGGCCGGACGTGGGTACGCAATACCGTTCGGCGATTTTTTATCTGGACGATGAACAGCGTGACACCGCCCGGAAGCTGCTGGCGCAGCTGAAGGAGAAGGGATACGCGGTAAAAACGCAGCTGCTGCCGTTCACGCGTTTCTGGAATGCCGAGCCGTATCATCAGGATTATCTGCGCCGCAACGGCGGCGTCTCCTGCCATCGGCGCGTGTCCCGTTTCTGAGCCGTTGAGCGGGTGCCCGGGGGGAGGGGGGAGGAATGAGGATGAGGTCGCGCATGAAGAAGATTTTGAAGAAACTCTTTTTTGCGGATGCTCCGGCGCAGGGGGCGTTTCTGGCATGGACGCTGGTGGTGTTCGGGTCGTGGTGGTGTTTGCTGAGCTGGACTTTCAGCGATGCCTGGTATCAAAGCTGGGCGGCGCTCTGGACGCCCGGTATCATCCGTTGCAT
>CASFXO010000003.1 GCA_949298665.1 uncultured Lentisphaeria bacterium | reverse complement strand
TCTCGGTCAGCACCCGGAAGTCTTTGCATGTATGGATGCCTCCGGCGTGGAGGCGGCCATGGCGAAGCTGCCGTCGGAGCCGGATTTTCCCCGGGATTTTCTCCGGCGTCTGGGGGCGGCAAGCGGTGCAACGCATCTCATTTACGGGACGGTGTCCGACATCCGGCGGCAGGAAAAGACGTTTCAGGGCTACGGCGTTGCCACGAAAACGACCGATTATCAGCTGGATGTGCTGATTCGGATGGTGGATCTCGCGGAACAGAGGGTGATGTACGGCAATGTCTACACCGGGCGTTATCAGGAGCGGCAGCCGGTGAGCGGCAACAGCATCGATGACGGCGTGTTTCAATCATTGATGAAATCGGCGCTGGAACAGGCGGCGGAAGACCTCTGCAAAGTTGCGCGGTCGGACCGGGGAGGGGAGGCCGCAATCGCGCCCGCCCGGAACAAGACGGAAAAATAAAGGTAGGTGCCATGAAAATTCAATTGGTTCTTTCGTTGTTTCTGGCCGGGCTTCTGGGGGTCGCCGCAGCGGCCGCGGACAAACTGGCCATCGCCGAACCGTCCGCCAGAGGCGGTGTCAAAAGCGAGGAGGTGGAGGCTCTGTGGGGGATGCTGGAAGGCTCCGTGGGCGGCAGCTATGAATTGATTTCGCGCTCCGCCCTGAAGCAGATGATGACGGAAATCGGCCTGACGGCCGACTCCGGATTGACGGAATTGTCTTCCGCGCAGCGCGCCCGGCTCGGCGAACTGAAGACCGTCCGGTATCTGCTGGTTCCGTCCATTGCGAAATTCGGCGACCGGTATCAGCTGACGCTGATGGTGCTGGACGCGTCCACCGGGACGATCGATCCGGAACGGAGAGTTTCCGCCGCTTTCACTTCGCTGAACGAACTTTCCGACCAGCTCAAGGACCTGCTGGCGGAGATCGGTCTGGGGACGGCGGTGCGGAAACGCGGGATTTCCGCGCTGCTGGCTCCGGTGATCCGGGTGAAAAACGCTCCGGAATACCTCCGGGAGGATTTCGGCGTGCAGCTGGAAAACGCACTGCTGGAGGGCGGCGTCCGGCTCCGGAATCTGCAGTCCGTGGATTCGATTCTGCGCAGGAACCGGATCGACGCCCTGAATGTGGTGGAACCGGCCATGTTCCGGCGCGTCGGCGAACTGTTGCGTTCGGATTTTCTGATTCAACCGACGATCACCCGCTTTTCCTGCACGGAAAAACAGGAAACCATCGCCGTTACCCGTCAAACCGTCGTGCGCCGGATCGGCGATCTGGCCGGCAACATCCGGATCGTCGCCGTGGCAAACGGCGAGGTGGTCGCCTCGGTGCCGTTCGATGCCAAAATCGATTTTGACGATCTGGAAGACGATACCGAGGACTGGACCGCGGAGGATTACGGAAAACTTCTGATCCGCAGGACCCTTGCCGGGGTGACGGCGAAGATTCTGGTGAGACTGAAATAAAGAGGAGCTCCGGTGAATCGACTCCGATGCGTGGTTCTGTGCGGTCTGGTCGGGCTGACGCTGCTTTCGGGCGGCGGCTGTTCGGTGCTGGTCAACGCCCATCGCCAGAAGGAGCCGATGATGAATGACTATCTGGCGGGACGGCGGGACGAGGCGATGGCGTTTCTGGATGAGAAACTGAAGGAGCCCCATTGGTACAATTCCTCCGTCATCGGCTCCGGCGACGAAATCATGTGGCGACTGGAAGCCGGAGCGCTGACTTTTCTTGCCGGTCAGGATGCGCGCAGCATCGCTCATTTCCGGCGGGCGGAGGAGCTGATCGCCGATTTCGACGCCCGCGCCGTCGTCAATCTGCGCGAAATCGGCGCGGAGAGCGCCGTGCTGGTCACCAATCCGAATGCCCTGCCGTACCGGGGATTCTGCCGGGACCGGGTGCTGCTGCCGGTGTTCAAGGCGCTGGCGTATCTCGGCCGAAAGGATGAGGAGGGGTTTCGCGTGGAGCTTTTCCGGCTGCGGGAAAATCAGGATCGGGTCATGGCCGACTATCGGAATTTCTTTCAGAAGGAGGAAGAGGCGGTCGCGGAGGCCGGACGGCGGAACGCCATGGCCGCCTCCGGCGTCGATTCCGGCAAAATCCTGACCGATTCGCGCAACCAGGCGCTGGCCGAACAGGTGAAGAAAACCGGCGAGGTGGCCCATCGCGGTTACGCGGATTTTCTCAATCCGTTCGCCATCTTTCTTTCGGGCTACGGTTATGCGCGGGACGGGGATTATCAGAATGCCGTGGTCGATTTCGAACGGCTCTACCGGGCGCTGCCGGAGAATCCGCTGGCGCGGCGGTATTATGCGACCGTCCTGCGCCTGGCGGGACATCCGGTGCCGGAGGAACTCAAGGAGGTGAAATCGCTGGAGTTCGCCGTCGGCCACGATACCGTGCTGGTGGTTTTCGCCAACGGGCGGGGGCCGGCGTTCCGGTCGTTTCCCTTGTACATTCCGGTGATTTTCCCGGGATATGCCACCATTGCGGCGGTCGCCTGGCCCGTCTGCGAATACTATCCGGCACCTTTTCAGACGTTGCGGGTCAGCGCGGGCGGGGCGGAATACGAAACCGTGCCGCTCGCCGACATGGACGGTATTCTGGCCCGGGAATACACGGAGCGGCTGCCCGGCATGATCACCCGGATCGCGCTCAGCACGGCGGTAAAGGAG
>CASFXO010000002.1 GCA_949298665.1 uncultured Lentisphaeria bacterium | reverse complement strand
GACGCACCAGAGCCGGGCAACTTTGCCGGCTGCGTCAAAGCGGACGACGGCGGCCCGGGCGTCCAGACGCAGTTGCGGATATCCCTGCAACCGGACTTCTCCGGTACCGGTGCCGCTCAGGACGATCAGGTCCGCGCCGCCGTCGCGCAGCCGCACCCGGAGAGCGGTGGCCGGACGGCTGTCCGGCGCGGTCGCGACCGGGGAAACTTCCTGTATGGCAGCCTGTCCCTGACGACTGGTTTCCAGGACGGAGGTGAAGGTGTTGTCCGGACCGGCGGCGCGGGCCAGAAGCAGATTGAGTTTGATTTTCAGGTACGGCGTTTTCTGATTGCGCAGTCCGGGGGCGTCGGCCAGAAGCAGTTCCATCGGCTTTCCGGCCAGAAAATACTGGGTGGTGACGAGATCGTCGTCATACTGCCAGCCGGCACGATATACGCCGGGAGAGACGGCGGCGGCGCGCAGGTTCTGCAGCCATTCGGCGCCGGTGTCTTTTTCGGCCTCGAGCCGGGCGGGCTGGAAATCGAGCCCCGCGGGCGGCGTGAAGGTTTCTCCGTCGGCGTGAAACGTCCAGACATGTTCGCCGCCGCCGCGGACAGAGAAGAAGTCCACCAGATACTGACGGTGGTTCGGCAGCGGAATCGAAAAAATCGTCCGGGCATATTCCTCCGTGACGCCGGGATAGGTTTTCGGCGCATTGAAGCGTGCCGCCAGCACATCGCCGGAGCCGGTGAAGAATTCCGGCACGCCGATGCGGGTTTTCTGCTGTACTTTGCCGTCGACCACCACGAGATTGTGGGCGAAGGTGGAGTTGTTCCAGGTGCGGTTGTCATGCCACCAGGAAAGGTACCCCAGATCGCTGACCACCTCCTTGCCGAAGTCGCAGTAAAGATAATTCAGCGTGCAGTTGTGCGAATGGCCGCCGACGTCGCCGCCGAAGTAAAGCATTATCGCGCTGTCCCGGTAGGTTTCCGGGCGGCGCAGCAGCGCCCAGCCGCCCCCGGGAAAGAGGATGCTCCGGGTGAAATCCGCCGGCACCGCGTCTTCCGCCTGCCATTCGGCGTCGCGTTTCAGGATGGAGAATTCCCGTCCCCACCGGGTCGGGAAATGTTTGACCATATAGCCGAGCAGTTGCCGATTTTCCGGTGTCGGCTGAAGCGCCGCCAGGGTTTCCAGCTGGGCGATGCTCTGACGGGTGTCGAAGGCGGAGTCGTTGACCGCCGGCAGGGCTCCGGTCGGCAGCGTACCGGGAGCCATACCGGAGAAAATCAGCTTCAGCGTCGGAGCGGCCTGGAACACGTCGAAGTTTTCATACCGGTCCTCTCCCTGATAGTCGGGCGCGTCGGTGTACCCCTGCAGGGCGCAGACCAGATTGATCATCGGATCGTTGGCCATGTTGGCATAGGAGGGGGCGTTTTCGTACCAGTGCCCGTCGCGGTGATAATACTTTTCCAGGAAAGCGAAAAAGCCTTCGTCTCCCTTCAACACCCAGTCCATGAGTTCGTGGTCGCCGAGGATGGCCGCGCAGAGGGCGGCCGTGGTCATGTGGGCGGGAACGGCGTTGAGGCACCAGTCCTTGGTCGGCGGGTAGGCGGTGATCAGCCATTTGTATTCGCGGCAGATGCCGTTTTCCACCGCCAGTTTGTCCGCGTCGGAATAGGCGCCGCTGTCGTGGGTCAGACAGTAGGCGTTCAGCAGGGCGGGCAGCCGGACGCTGTCATGAAACTTCCAGGCGCAGAGCTTGCCGCCCATGTAGTGGCCGCGCGGCGTTTCATACGCAGTGGCGCGGAATTTGACCGAGTAGTCGGGGTAGACTGCCGCAAACCGCACCAGCACGTCCCGCACCCGTTCGGCATAGGCTTTGTCGCCGGTCAGGGCGTACATCATCGCGGTATCGTAGACGCGGCCGAGGAAACTCTGTTTGACGTAATTGACCGCGCCGGAAAGGTGGTAGCGGGGACCGTAGTTTTCGCCCTGGGCGATCTGGTCCTTGCCGTGATAATAGCGGATGGTCTTGACTTTGCCGCGCGGGGTTTTGATGGTGTAGCTGGAGCTTTCCGGATACTGGTCGTTGGGAAAGATCATGCCGCATTTGGTGCAACGGATGGATTTCCAGTCCGGCTGAAGCACGTCGGCTCCCGCCCAGGCGAATTCCGGCTGGGTACCGCAGTTCGGGCACAGGCATTTGAACCAGGCGTCCTCGGCGGGAATCAGCAGTTCGATTTCCTCCGGGGTCCGCTCCATCCAGAATTTCGCCCGTTCCCGGATACCGTCCAGAATCTCCCGGTTTTCGGGTTTTTTCAGGTTTTCCCGGGCACGAAGAAGGTCGGCCTCCTTGATGGATCCCGCCGGATGACGGACGTTTGCCGGGCGGTCCGCGTATTCCGGTACGGGTTTCCAGCGCAGCGTCGCCGGAACCGGGGGGGCCGGGAGCAGTTCGAAATCGGACAGCGTGACTTCCACCGGGATGTCCGGCACGGTGGAGCCGACCCAGAATTCAAAGCGGGTGACGGCATTCTCGTTCTGTCCCGTCGCCACTTCCGACTGCCAGGCCAGAGGCGTGCCGTTGTCCTTCGCCAGTTGCGCGGTGACGGAGGCGGCGCGGCTGAACGGCGTTCCCCACTGCATGAAACTCCATGCCGGTTTGGTGGCGCCGCCGCTGAAAAAACGCGCCGCCAGAGCGATGATCCCGTCCGGGGTCGTGGTGCTGATCCGGAATTTCACCATCCGGCCGGTAAGGTTCATGGGACGGGGCAGCCGGACTTCGCCGATGAAATAGTTGGTGTTTTCCTGTTTGCGGGTGACGCCGGAAAGGTGAAACACTCCGTCTTCGACGGTGAACTTCGCGTTGCGGCCTTTCAGGTTGGCCGGATCAAAGAATGCGGCGGGAAGGTTTCCCGGCTCATCGGCGGGCTCCTCCGGTGCCTCCTCCAGCGAGAAATCCCCCACCTCCATTTCCAGCTGCGTATCGGCCTCCCGGCTGCCGATCAGAAACTGGAGGCGGTTGATCCGCTCCGGTTCCGCTCCGGAAACGGCCTGCGGTTCCCACTGCAACGGCGTGGCCGTCCCCGGATGGCGCAGCAGAACCCGGACGGAAGGGGTGTCCTTGAGCAGATTCTGATAATCGAAGAAACTCCACGCCGGTTTGTCTTCTCCGGCATTGTAGGCGCGGACATAAACGGCAAGAATATTTTCCCCCTTCGGGCTGGTCAGCTGGAATTGCAGCTGTTTGCCGCGCAGATCAAGCGGCCGGGCAAATTCCAGAGAAAAGGAACGGTACTGGGCGGATTTCCCGGCGACGGGACCGGTGACGCCGGTCAGGCGGTACCAGGTTTTCCCGTCCCGGGCGACCGGCTGGACTTTGCCGCTCTCCGGTCGGATTTGCGCCTGGTGGAAAAGGTCGGCGGCGCCGGCGGCGGCCGCCAGCATGGCGAACGAACCGGACAACAACAGCAGATTCCTCCATCTCATAAGATTCGAACCTTCGCTTGGTGATTGGTTCTCCGGCCATTCCGACGGGAACGGCGGTTCTATCATAATTCGACTTCCGAATGTTGTCAAGCCCGGTTTGCAATTTTCGTGAAATTCTGCACATTCGGTGTTGCCGACGGCGGCTGAGGAAAATGCCGGAGGCCTCAGGGCAGCAGCAGAAGGCGGCGGGTATAACGGTATCCGGCCGGA
>CASFXO010000001.1 GCA_949298665.1 uncultured Lentisphaeria bacterium | reverse complement strand
GTTTCTCCGGGACGGTGGTTGCAGGCGCGGCGAATGCATGAGGCACTGGCGCTGCTGCGTTGCTCCGATTACAATATTTCGGAGATCGCCGCCGATCTGGGATACCGGCGGGTACAGGAATTTTTCCGGGAATTCACGCGGTTTTTCGGCCGGAGTCCCCGGGCGGAACGGGCCGGAACCACCACCGGCGCTTCTTAACGGCAGAACAGCGCGCCCAGAACGGCGGAGGCAAGAATGACCGCGATGATCGATACCTTGCCCTTGTAGAGCAGCCAGGTGGAGACAAGGAAAATCCCCGCCGCCATCGGACGCAGATAGAATCCCGGAGATACGGGTTTGCCCAGCAAAGCTCCCCACGGCAGGGGTTCGCTGAAGACGGACATTTCCATGAAAATCAGCATGGAGGCCAGGATCATGCCTGCGGTGGCCGGACGGATGCCGCTCATGAGGCCCTGCACGATCCGGCTTTTTTCCCAGCGCTCCAGCGACCGCAGTGCCAGAATAACCAGAAAATAGGACGGGAGCAGCAATCCTGTCGTCGCCGCCAGCGCCCCTGGAACTCCTCCTTGACGGAAACCGAAAAACGTGGCCGCATTGACTCCGATCGGTCCCGGTGTCATCTGGGCGATTGCCATCAGGTTGCCGAATTCATGGAGCGTCATCCAGTGCCGGGCTTCGACCAGGTCGTCGATATAAAGCGGCACCAATGCGTTCCCGCCGCTGAAGCAGAGGCAGCCGAAATAACAGAACAACAGGAAAATCTTCAGCACATTCATATTTTGTGGTCTTCCGTCAGATTGCGCATGTCCAGGTTGCGGCAGCCGATCAGAAACCAGGCAATGCCCGTCCCCATCGCCCCGAACAGCAGCCAGGCTGGATTGACGGCGAAAAAGGTCACTCCGATAAAACAGGCCGAGATGATGAGTGCCCCCAGATAACCGCGCACCGTTTTTTTCCAGATGCGCAACAGCGCCGCGAGCGTCAGTCCCCCCAGCGCGCTGCGGACGCCGATGAACGCCCCCTGAACGTAAGCGTTTTCCATGGGCAGCTGGGAGAATCCCAGCGAAATCAATGTGATGATGGTAAACGACGGCAACGCGACTCCGACCAGCGCCACCAGCGCGCCGAGCCGCCCCGCCGCCCGGTATCCGACGTAAATCGCGGCATTACCGGCCATCAGTCCGGGAATGGTCTGGATGACGGCCAGCATGTCCATGAGTTCCCCGTCCCGGAGCCAGCGAAGCTTCCGGATGAAAATGCCTTCCGCCGCCAGGACGATGGCATAGCCGCCGCCGAGTACGAATGTGGCGATCTTCAGGAAGTTGAAAAAAAGCAGCCACAAAATCCGTCCTCGGGACAATCCGCTCAGGCCGGATGGTTCTTCCGGAGGTGTATCCATTTTTATTGGTCTCGTTTGAAGATCAGCCGGTTCAGTTCGTAAGGACGGTACACCAGTTCGAGATTTCCGGAATCATCCACTTTGATGCGCTCGACCACCGCCAGGAATTTTTCCATGGCCTCGTGTCCCTGCATTTGCGCCAGGGCGTTGCGGATGATCAAATCCGCCACGGTTGCGCCGACCGGAATACGACCCAGCCGCGCCGCCGACGGCAGGATCCGCAGCTTGCCGTTCTCCAGTTCCGGCCGACCGCGCAGCCGAACCGGGAAAAAGCCGCCCATCAGCAACGGGATGCCGGTATCATGGGCATAAGCGACGTCCAGCTCGCCCTGATCGTATGAGGCCCGGAACGGGAGCGTTCCATTTTGGGCGGAGAGGGCACCGGTGTATTGGAACATCGCCGCCAGATTCCCTCCGTTCGCCGCAAAGCGCAGCACGGAATTGACCTCTTCCGGTGTCAGGCGCAGCGTCGCCAGTTCTCCCGGCTCGCTCCGGAGAATCCGGGGCAGTTCCCGCATCAGCAGATTGGCCTGAAAACTCCAGTCGCCCGGCGTCAGTTCCGGCACCGGATAACGGGGGTGACCGGTGAACAGGAGGAACAGCAGCAACAGCAGTATCCCCAGGAAACAGATCAACAGGACGGCGATTCCCCGCACTGCGGATTTCTTTCCGTTTTTAGTCGTTTTTTTCGGTGCTTTCGCCATGTCGTGCTTCTCCCGTTGGTTTTCCGAATCAGCGCTTATTGCGGCGTGGTGAACACGGCCGGACGGATGTAAACCAGCCGGGTCAGGTCGTTGTCAAAATCCGGCGTCGTCGCCCGCAGCAGGGCGCCTGCGGAAAAGCGTTCGCACGGCCGAATACGCGCGGCAGTTTCCTCCCCGAGCAGCCGTTGCAGCGCCGCCAGATCGTCGCCGGGGGCGCACAGCCGGTCAAATCGTCCCGGTCGGTTCAATTCCGTCAGCGCCTCCTCCCGGTTCCATACCGCCGTAAAACCCGTCGGAACGGGTTCGCCGTTCCGCCGGATCATTTCAAAAATCAGCATTTCCGAGTTTCTGCCGTCAAAACAAACGCCGATGCGTGCTCCTTCCGGGGCGCCGCACGCCGTCGCCGGAATCACGGCCGACGGGACGCAGCGGGCATGCATTTCCGGTCGCTGAAATGACCAGCCGGTCACCAGCGCCGCCGCCAGCCGCATGCCGGTAAAGCTGCCGGGGCCGGAACCCACCGTCCAGCAGGTGATGTCCTTCAAATCCAGCTGCCTGGCAGCCAGCTCCTCCAGAATCCAGCCGGCCAGATGCGCGGCTTCGCGTCCCCGCATCGGGCGGACCGCATCAATGACCAATGCCCCATCGTTATCCGCCAGCGCAAACGCCGCAGATTTTCCGGAAAGATCAATGGCGCCATGCCATGCCTTCATTTTCAGTCTCCTCATTTTCCCGCCGCACTCCTGGACGAGGCAGGGGGACATCCGCTGTTCAGAACTGGCATTCTCCGAGAATGGCATCGACCAGTTCCGCATGATTGAGCGCCCGGCGGACCAGTTTGACGCGGCGGTCGGTCACCACCACTTCCGCCGGCATCGGTCGCAGATTGTAGACTCCGCCCATGGAGTAACAGTATGCTCCCGCGTTTTCAATGGCGAGAATGTCGCCCTCGCGGATTTCCGGCAGTTCCCGCTGTTCGGCGAAGCGATCGCCGGTTTCGCAGATGTTGCCGCAGACGTCATAGACCGACACCGGGCCGTTCGGATTGCTGAGATTGACGATATGGTGGTAGGCCTGATAGAAGACCGGACGGATCAGCTGCGGGAAACCGGCGTTGCATCCGGCGATGGTCCGGGTACGGTTATGCTTGATGGTATTGACCTCCACCAGCAGGACACCGGCCTCGGCCACCATGAATTTCCCGGGTTCGAAATACAGTCCGAGCGGCCGACCGTAGCCGCGGCAGAAATCCTCGAACAGCCGGGTGATTTCCGCGCCCATGGCGACGTAGTCGATGCGTTTTTCGTCCGGCCGGTACGGTACCTTGAAACCACCGCCGAAATCGAGAAATTCAAGATCGGGGAAATTTTCCGGCGTGGCGATCGCCATCAGATTCTTCATCGCCTGATACACCGATTCCGCATGCTGCAGGCCTGAACCGGTATGCTCATGCAGGCCGACGACTTTCAGGTTTCCGGCCGCGACGACGGCTTTCACTTCTTCGACTTTTTCCAGCAGGATGCCGAATTTGGTCAGGTCGCCGCCGGTCATGGTGTTGACGCTGTCTCCGTCTACGACGTCAGGGTTGAAGCGCAGACAGACCCGGGAGCCCGGATAAGTCGCGGCGAATTTCCGCAGCCGGGAGAGCGACCCGATGTTCATCAGTACGCCGAGCGCGTGAACCTCATCCGTTTCCGCGTCGGTCAGGTTGTTGGCGGTGAAGATGATCCGATCTTTCGGAAAACCGAGTTTCAACGCCATCAGCACTTCCGCCGGACTGACTGTGTCCAGGGCCGCTCCGGCATCACGCAAAAGCGTCAGAAGCGCCGGATTATAATTGGCCTTCATGGCATAATGCACCTTCAGGCCGGGGTAGGGGATGAAGGAGAACAGATCCCGGTACCGCTGCCGCACCAGATCGCCGTCGTAAACATACAGCGGCGTTCCGTAGCGGGCGGCGAGGTCCAGCAGCAGTTTCGCATCCATACTCGTCAAGCCTCCGGCTGCCGGGTGATGACCGCCACCAGCTCCAGCGGCTCTTCGCCGACGGCGCGGATGCCGTGGCCCGCGCCGAACCCGGTGAGAATGGTGTCTCCGGCATGGACCGTGGCGATTACGCCGTCGTCATTGACTTCGCCTGTGCCGCGTACGACGACGAAAATTTCGATTTCGCGTTCATGGCGATGGAAGCCGATGGACGTTCCCGGCGCCAAAGTCAGGCGCGCCGCCATCCGGTTCAGGCCGCGCAACTCCTGTTCGCTGTCCCAGAAGTGTTCCATTTTCACGGTGCCTTCGCCGTCACGCATATGCGGCCGCAGCTCTGTGGCGTATTCGCCGTTTCTCCGGATCATAAACAGAGAACCTCCTTCACAGTCAGTCCTTGAGAGGACCGAAAATATTGCCGTATTTTTTCTGGTTCAGGGCTTCGACGTAAGCGCTCACCTTGGTGTAGGTGCTGCACGGGTCGATGGTCGGGTCGACGCAGTCGCCGTCCAGCACCAGCAGCGGGATCGCCGCCTTGTTCAATTCCTCACGCAGGTGTTTGACGAAGGAACTGTCCGCCATGGAGCAGCGGCCGAAACCGTGATTGTAGAGAATGCATCCGTTGTAATGTACCTTCGGCGCGTTTTCCACAATGGTCCGTACCCGCAGCGCCGGGTCCATGAACCCGGTGGTCAGGACCTTGCGGGCCAGAGACCGGTAGGGATCGTCGGGGTTCAACGGTTCCCAGCCGATGAAGTTGACTTCTTCGAAAATGATCGGTGCCCGGCATTCCACCTCGATATAATCCAGCAGGGTGCTGTCGTAGAACGGCGGCAGATGCAGCCACAGCAGCCGGTGGGTGTCTTCCACCTTGAGCCGGTCGCCCAGCTCTTCCCGCAGCTTGAGCAACTCCTGATAGAAGCGGCGCTGGATGTCCACCAGTTCCGCCTTGCCCCACAGCTGCGAGAAAATCGCGGAGAAATAGATTGCCTGCGCCCCCCGGACAAGCGGCGGCGATTCATGACGCAACTGGTTGCATTTCAGAGAATAGTCCCGTGCCTGGTTGGACAGGTCGCAGGCTTCCGCCAGCCGGGCGGGGTCCATTTTGAGACCGGTGGCGCGCTCCAGCATGCCGACGGAGCGTTCCAGTTCCGCCGCCAGGTATTCGATGGCATTGCCGTCGCTGTTCGGCGGGGTTTGCAGCGAGAAGAAACGGTCCTCCACATGATAAGTGCGCACCAGATCCCGGAAGATCCGTTCACCCTGCTGGCAGGGCTGGGAGGTGGAAACCCCGAATGCGGGCGGAGGCAGCTCAATGCCTTCCAGCACCCGCAGGAAGGAACAGGTTTCGCCGGAGTATCCCTTGCAGGCGGCGTGGTCGAAGGCCTTTTTGATGCGTTTCGGGTTCCGGGCGAACAGCGCTGCATACGTTTCCAGCGTCAGCATACGGGCCCCGAGTGCGTTGAGGATTTCCGTCGGGAAGAACAGATTGCGCCAGATCAGCGGCGCTTCTCCCCGGCCCAGAAAATCCTTCTTGGTGGTTCTGGCCCGCAAGGTGACGGATTCCAGTTTGTGCACCGGCGGGATGATGGCGTTCGAAAGCGACAGCCGGCCCTTCAGCTCCGTGAATTCCCGGGCGAGACAGGCGGCGCCGAGCGCCCCCATGACGCTGTGAAATTCCGGAATGATGATGTTGTTGCCGGTGATTTCCTTCAAATAGTAGGCCACCGCCCGGTTGTAGGCGACCCCGCCCTGGAAGATGATGTCGCCGGTATAGTCCAGAAACAGCTCGCCCACTCCGGACATGATGGTCCGGGCCTGGGCACGGCAGGCGCCGCCGATGATTTCACTCAGCGGGAAGCGGTTTTTGAATTTATTGATCGAAGTGGCGCTCAGTACCGCGCAGACCGACGAAAATTCCAGCGAGCTGTCGTAGTTGGCGCGGTCCGCCATCTCTTCGATCGGCACGCCCAGCTTGACCGCGACGCTGTCGAGGAAGGCCCCGGTACCGGCGGCGCAGATGCCGCTCATCTTATAGTTCCACATCTGCATTTTTTCATTGAAGACCATGGCCTTGCTGTCCTGGCCTCCCACGTCAAGGATGGCCCGGCAATTCGGATGGTAATGCCGGGCGCCGGCAACGTGCGCGGTCACTTCGCTCACCCGGAAATCATAGGGCAGAAAATCGTGTGTGTCCTCCACGATCTGGCTGCCGGTCACCACCGTGCAGGTGATATCCTGCAGGCTGGCCACGCCGGCTTCCGAGAGAAATTCATCCACCGTTTTCCGGAGCTGGCCGAAATTGCAGGCTCCGCAGCGGGCGCAGACACCGCTGCACCGGACACGGCCGGTGTCGACGGGACGGGTCCGCCGGTAAAGGGAGTGCTTGACTTTTCCCCTGGCGGTCATCAGGACCGCTTTGAAAGTGGTCGATCCCACGTCAATGCCGAGATACAGATTTTCCATGATATCGTCGCTCTGTCGAGTTGTCTTATAGGGTTATTGATCATACTCCATCATTATAACATAGCACGGATTGTTCCGTTTTTCCAGTTTTCGGAAGGATTTCCCTGACACTGTACGGGGCAACTTTGCGTTCCGGCACAGGCGAAAAAAAACAACCGACCGGATGCAGTGATCCGGCCGGCTGCTGGCAATCCCCTGAAGAAAAGCTTATTTTTTCAGCAGGGAAGCGGCGCTTTCGTCCAGATAGGTGGTGCAGGCCGGGTGCCGACGCAGAATGGATGCCGGACACATGTTGGTGATTTCTCCTTCCATCATGTTCTTGACCGCTTCCGCCTTGCGCGTGTCGGGAACGACGCAGATGATGACCTTGCTCTTCATGATCTGCGGCACGCTCATGGAAATGGCGTCGGTCGGCACGGCTTCCATCGTCGGGAACCAGCCTTCACCGTACTGCTGATGGCGGCAGACTTCGTCGAGTTTGACGATCAGGTAGGCTTCATCGGTATCGAAGTCGGCCGGAGGATCATTGAACGCCAGATGGCCGTTTTCACCGACGCCGACGAAGGCCAGGTCGATCGGATGATCGGCCAGCACCTGCTTCATGCTCCGGCAGAACCCGGGAACGTCCGGAGAGCTGCCGTCGACGAAATACACATGGGCCAGCGGCTGCGGCAGCAGGTCGATGAAGTTTTTCCGGAGGTTCAACCGGAATCCGGCGATATGGCCTTCGGGCAGTCCGATGTATTCGTCCAGATGGAACAAGGTTACCTTGCTCCAGTCGATGCCCGGTTCCCGGGTCAGGAACCCCAGCATTTCAAACTGGCTCGGCGCGGTGGCGGCCAGCAGGTTCGCCGCGCCTTTTTCCGCAATGACCTTCCGCAGTACCTCCGCGCCGTGGGCGGCGGCGGCACGGCTCATTTCCGTCTTGTTTTTGAGAATTTTGAGATCCATTTTCACTTCCTTCATCTTTCGGTCCGTCTGATCGGAGCGGACGGTATGTAAAACACTAAAATGTAATCCCCCTCCCGGCTTGTGTCAATCCGGGAGGGGGGAAAAATCCGGTTTATTTTCGGGAACGGTACAAAAATCCGATTTTTTCGGTTTCCGGTACCGTTCCCCTTTGCCGGTACGTCAGGGCAGTCGCCAGGCTTGAATTTCTCCGTTTTCGGAACCGGCGATCAGGGTGCCGTTCATTTCCAGCAGGGAGCCGGGAGTGCTCTTCATCTGCCCCCGGAAGATCTCTTTGCCCCGGGTATCGAAAACGGCGACGGCGCCGCCGAAGCATCCGGCGACGATTCGGACGCCGGCGGCGGTCCGGAAGACTTCCAGCACGCTCGGATTATCCGGCAGCTGCGCGTACCAGAGCGTTTTCAGATTCCGGTCGAAGGCGATCAGGCACTTGCGGTTGAACGCGGTGACGATCTCCCGGTTTCCGTCGTTTTCGAAATCGGTTACCACCACGCCCCGGACGTTGCGGGGGCTCAGAACGACTTTGCCGTAATTGCCCGCGCCCACTCCGGCCGCGACGAAGCCGGGGCCGAAATTGATTTCCTCGATCTGCTTATGGTTGGCGGGATCCCAGGTCACCAGACGGTTCAACGCGCCGTTGAAGTCGCTGACCAGGCGCCACGGTCCATCCTTTTCCAGCTGCGAGGCGATCAGGAAATTCCGCCCGATCATGCTGAAGCCGAGGCTGCCCATATCCAGACCGGTCTTGGACGTGGTCATACCTATGGATTCCTGAGCGAGATCGGGACTGACCCGGTAGACGGTCGGCCAGCCGCCCATGTAACGGAAACAGTACATGTACGGCGGATTGCCGTTCTGCGCCGGGAGATAAGCGAAGCCGGTCACCGCGCCCCAGGTCTGCCAGTGGCGCTTGAGCAGCTTGCCTGCCGGGTCGAGAATTTCGACGGTTCCGGCGCTGCCGACGAAGAGCAGGTCACGGTCGCCGAGGCGCACGGAGCTGAGCGCGGTCACGCCCGGAATGGCGCTTTTGAACCAGTAGTACTTCATGGAATCCACCAGTTCCTGGGCCATTTCGGAGGTGAATTCCCATTTTTTGACGCCGTTGAGGGTGAAGGCGCAGACTTTTTCATCCAGGCAGCCGACGACGATCAACTGCTGGCTTTCCCAGTAATGGAGGGCGCCGATGGTGGCGGGAAGCTCGCGTTTCCAGACCGTTTTCCCGTTCGGTTGCAGGATTTCCAGCGTTTTCCCGGAAATCGCGGCGAACTGCGGCGTTTTCTGCCCTGTGAGCGGGACCATTGCCGTGACCATGGTCTGGCCGATTCGATGCTGCCAGAGTTCGATCAGAGAGGCCGCGGGGGCACTCTGCTCCTGGTATTTCGGCTTGTTTTTAAGGATGGTGGCGACTTCCTGTTCATGGTCCGGTTCCAGCAGGTCCTGCGGCGGCGGAATCCGGATGGAAGTCGATTCCCCTTTGCCGAGATTCAGGGGCGCCACGGACTTGTCCTTGAAGGTAACCTGCGCGCCGTTCGGCGCCAGAATGGTGAGTTTGCCGGTTTCCGGTTCGCATTCGACGATGACGGGACGGTCCGAATTGAGCAGATTGGGAATGCGTTTCACGTCGATTCCCAGAACCAGATTCGGACTTGTGAGCAGCAACCCGGTATCCCGGACCGTCAGCAGCGCGGGTTCCGGCAGCGTCAGCGCGAACACGCCGTCGTCTTCCGCACAGATGGACTGGGCTTCCTTCTCCTGCCCGCGCCGGAGCACCGACACGAAGTCGATGTTCTTGACGGCCGGCGTCGAAAACACAAACGAAGCGGTTTTTCCGGAAGATCCGGACGACGGCGTTACCGACTTGCTTTCCAGCGCAGCGGGCATGGAACAGCCGAGCTGGAATTCCTGAGGCTGCGGTTTGAATCCGGTACGGGCCACGCGCAGGCCGCCGATGGTGACCAGCGCGCCCTCAACGCCTTTCGGCACCGAAAGCGCTTCAATGCCGATGCGGTGGGGGCCTGCCGCCAGCTTGCCGCGCTGGAGCAGGACGTTCTGCCGGGTGTAGCCGGGCGTCAGGTGGTTGAGGTCCTTTTCCACCGTTTTCCCGTCAAAGGTGATGCGGATCCGGCCCCGGAGCGTGTCGTGTCCGATCAGCGTCAGATACGTTTCCACATTGTCCGCTTCCTGAGGCATATCGAAGGTCAGTTCCAGCGTTTCGCCGGGTTTGAGATTCCGGAATCCGGCGCTTTCCAGGAAACTGGAATAATACTGGTCTTTCCAGTGTGCCATTTTCAGAATATCCCGCCCGTTCGCGGCGAGAAAGACCTGACCGGGAATGACCTTTTCCTCTACCGGAAGCGTGATCTGATAGTCGCCGGTGGCGGCGGGTTTGACCCGGGCGGTGCGGAAGAACTCGAAATTGTTGGAGAGCTGGCTGGTTTTTCCGGTGCCGTCCGGGACGAAATGATCGTACAGCACCAGCGCCCGGTTGCGCAGCAGAATCAGTGTCCGGTACCAGTCGTGGTGGTTGTGGGCGCCGATTTTGGCCCGCACCAGGACCGTGTCGCCGACCCGGCACGCGGTGGAAATGTCGGAGAAATTGCTCATTTCCAACGCCGCCAGCCCGTCGCTGAACACTTCCGGCTGGTTGTGGTAGCCGCGCAGGAGCGGGGTTCCGTCCAGTTCCAGATTGAGGATGGCGAAATTATGGAAGGGATTGCGGCCGGATTCGTATTTGGTGTCCATCAGGAGGAAATCGCCGTATCCGTCGGCTTTTTCGCGATAGGAGAGCCATTCCACGATCCGGGACGGATCGAAGGGCGGGAACAGACCCAGACCGGCCGGATTGGCGAATTTCTGCAGCAGGACCTTGCCGGCGGAATCGCGGAAGAAGTTCCGGGGATAGGGGGTGGCCGGCCAGAACGACTGTCCGAGGCGGAATTCGTCCGGATTCATGCCGGTTTTCTCATAAAGTTCAATAAACGCCTGATCCTGGGTAAGGTAGGCCAGCTGGGTCAGGAAATTCCCCGCGGAATAGTTGTTGGACCAGTCGGCCTCCTTGCGGTCGGACAGCATGGCCAGTCCTTCGGCGTAGGCGCGGATGACCGGGCTGTTCACATATTTGCGGCCGTCGGCGAGGGTGGCGTAATGAATGGCGGGTGCGATGAAGGTATTGTACCAGAACAGGGAGCCGACGGTGGTACTGGCGTATTCGTCCAGCGTGGCGAAGGTGTTGCGCACGCAGCGCAGGCCGACCCGGCTGTCCTTGCAGGGATAATACTTATCGAAATAACGACAGAGCACATAGACGCAGAGTGCTTCCCAGGTGTAATGGCGGTCTCTCAGAATTTCGTGCGGCGTCGGGTTGTTGAAGATCTTGTAGCCGCCGAAATAGCCGGAAGTCCGCCAGAAATTCAGCTGCTCGTAGAATTTTTCCGTAACGGCGGTACGCTGTTCCTCGGTGAAGAAGGGATCTTCCTCGATCAGATCCCAGTACAGCATCATCGCCACCGACTGGTAGTGGTAGGGCTTGACCAGCGGTACCTTGGGGTCGTCATAGGCTTCCGCGTCGACTTTGATCAGCTCCTTGGTGACTTCGGGGGTCGGGAAAGCGAGACGCAGGAATTCCCGGGCGAATTTTTGATCGCCGGTCATGTAGAAGAGCGCCATGTTTTTGCTGATGCTGTTCCAGCCGAAGATGCCGTTCGAACCGTACCCGAGCGATTCCTGCCAGAGTTTGGCTTCCCTGGCGTTGGCCGGGACTTTGAGATTGTCGCCGAGCCGAATGTCGGCAAGGTAGCCGAGGGCAAGGTCTTTGCCCGCGGGCTGTTCCCGGATGAGCGCCGCCAGACGGTCGGCGGCGGCGGCGGAGCCCTGGTCGTCGCTGCCCGCGGCAAGCAGGGCGTTGAAGCCGTCGCCGAAGGGGTTGTGGAGGGACCGGACGACGTGGCCGTTGCGGCCGGGGTATTTGGCGTCCAGCGTATGGTAATAGAGCAGATAAAGTTGTTCCATGCCGGCGTTGGCGTCCCGGTTGCCGGCGAAGATGACGTTGTTTTTCAATCCGGAAACATCCCGGTACTTCCGGTCGGAGACCACCGGGAGCGTCACGCCGGTTTTTTCCTTGACGGCGGCGTTGATCCGGTCCGCCATGGCCCGGTATTCGGGACGGTCGGGGATGGCGATTTCAGCGGCGGGTTTTCCGTCTTTGACCAGGTCGGTACGGAGCCGAAGGTCCCGGGGAGTAACTTTCAGGGCACCGAAATCTTTCTGCGGATCGAGCGCCTCCTTGGGGAAAGGACCGGCGCATTCCCATACTTCGATATTGTCGACCAGAATTTTGCCGACGCCCTCGAAACGACCGTACAGATAGAGTCGCGCCTGAGTGGCTCCCTCGGGGGCGATCATTTCTCCGGAGAAGTATTCGAATTCCTCATCCGTCGGCGTAAGCGGTACGATCAGGTGCCGGTTGACGGGGAAGAAGGTCAGCTGCAGCTGGTAGGAGGGCTTGCCTTCGGGGTCTTTCGGGCGCGCCGCATCCACGCCGATGCGATAATGGCGTCCGGCCGTTACGGGAACGGGACGGGAAATCCCGATTTCGCTTTTGGGGCAGATGTCGTCAAGTTCCAGTGCCTTGCCGTTTTTGGCGTCCGGTTTCAGGGTGCGCTGACCGGTTTTCGGACCCTGCTGATAGGGCTGCCAGTCTTTCGGCACCGCGGCGGTGGCCTGGTTGAAGTCCTCCCGGAGCAGCAGGCGGGGATGAGCGGGGAAGTCCTGATCGTTTTCCTCCAGTTTCACGCTGCGCACGATCCAGCCCGGCCGCGGCTCGAAATGGCTGTAGATGTACATCCGGCAGCTGGTGGCGCCGTCCGGCGCGCGCATGGTGCACACCGTGGGGGTGAAGGCGCCGTTGGTCCCGGCGGCGAGCGGCACCTGAATCATTTTCTGTGAGGGGAGAAAAAGCAGCTGCAGAAAGGCACCGGAGACACTGCGCCCCGGCATGGCCGCCGTTTCGACCGTTGCCCGGTAGAATTTTCCCGACTTCACGGCGAAATCCCGGAACATGCCGAAGCCGTTCCGGTCGAAACTGTCATCGAACACCACCTGGCGGCGGCCGGCTTTTTCCTCAATGGATATCTGCGGCTGATTTTTGCCGGGACCGTCCATGAAGAGTTTCCAGCCCGGCGGCAGACCTTTCCCCGGAGTCGCCTCCTTGAACTGGTCGGAAAAGATTTCTCCGCCGACTGCATTCCACAGCAGAATGCCGAACAACAACAAGGCCGTCATCCATTGCTTCATGTCTTTTGCCCTTCGGTTGGTTGATTGGTGGAAAACACGGAAACAATGATAATTTGGCACGAAGTGTCGAATTGTCAAGTTCCATCTCCGTCGCCGCAGCAGATGAGGCGGAGACGAGTTGCGAAATGGAGCCGGATATTTCCGTCGCCGCGGATTTGCCCCCGCGCTCTGTTTCCGGGGACCGGGCGGGAAAAAACGCAGCGGGGGGTGGAAATTTTCTCTCCCGTGTGCTAATTTGTCGCAGATCTTCTTAACGGCCGGCGGCGGTTGCGGCTTCCGCCGGTCCCAACCGAATGGCAGAGGCAGAATGATGAACAAGAACAGTCTCCGTTTTTTTGAAGAACTTATGCGCAGCAGCAGTCCGTCCGGCTATGAGATGGAAGCCGCCGCGGTGTTTCGCCGGGAATTGTCCGGATTCTGCGCGGAGGTGCGTACCGACGTGCTGGGCAATACCATCAGCGTTCTGAATCCCGGAGCGCCGATGCGGGTGATGCTGGCGGGGCATTATGACGAGATCGGGTTTCAGGTGGTTTACATTTCCGACGAGGGATTGCTGTACTTCCGCCCGAACGGGGGGATCGACAAGCTCAACGTCCCGGCGTCGGAGGTGGACATCCTGACGGAATCCGGCAAGGTGCCGGGCGTGATCGGCAAAAAGCCGATTCATCTGCTGAAGGCGTCCGAACGGGATACGCCGCCGGACCTTTCCGACCTCTGGATCGACATCGGCGCGTCTTCCCGCGAAGAGGCGGAGAAACTGGTCTCGGTGGGGGATCCGGTGGCGATGCGGGCGAATTTCCGTCTCATGGGTGGGCACCGGGTCATGTCCAAGGGACTGGACGACAAGGTCGGGGCGTTCGTGGTGGCGGAAACGATGCGGGCGCTTTCCCGGCGGAAGTTGAAGGTGGCGGTGTACGGCGTCGGCACGGTTCAGGAGGAACTGGGGCTGCGCGGCGCGGGGGCGAGCGCCTTCGGCGTGGATCCGCGGGTGGGATTCGGGATCGACGTCGGGTTCGCCACCGACATTCCCGACATTCCCAAGAAACTGCTGGGAGACATCCGGCTGGGCGCCGGTCCCGAGTTGAGCCGCAGCGCGGACAACAACCCCGTTCTGGGCGCGCATATGCGGGCGGTGGCGCGCCGCCATCGGATCGCCTGGCAGGAGACGGCCGCGCACCGGGCGTCCGGCGGCACCGACACCTGCGCCATTCAGCTGGCGCGCGCCGGGGTGGCGACGGCGTTGGTGAGCATTCCGAACCGTTACATGCATTCCCCGGTGGAAATCTGCGACCTGCGGGACGTGGAGGGCGCGGTCCGGCTGCTGACCGAAACCATCGCTTCGTTCCGCGGCGACGAATCGTTCATCCCCGGCATCGACTGAAAGCGCCGTTCATGATGCCGCGCAGGTTGTTCTGCATGGTTTTACCGGCGTTGGTCGGGCTGCTGTCCGGCGTCTCCGGCTGTGCGGGAGCGGGGAAGGGGCCGACGGCGGCGTCGGCACCGCTTCCGGAGTATGCGTCATCGCCGTCGGACCCGGCGTCGGCCGGACCGGATGCGGATCTGTACAGTCGGCTGGCGATGCTGGGATCCGCTATGGATTTTCTACAGCATTCTTACGTGGACGCGGACCGGGCCACCGTCGAACGGATGGTAACCGGAGCGTTCAAGGGAATGATGCGGGAGCTGGATCCCTACAGCACCTACGAGCCGCCCCGGGAGCCGCGTACCCCGGCGACCGTTTCCAGCGGGGAGCACGCGGTGGGCGTCGGCCTGAATCTGGTGAAAAGCGACCGTGAACCGCTGCTGGTGGTCGGAGTGACTTCCGATTCTCCGGCGGCGGATGCCGGTCTGAGGGCGGGGGATCGGATTACGGCGATCGACCGCCGGGCGACGGCGGATCTGACGTTTGAAGACTGCCGGGAGCGACTGAGCGGAGCGCCCGGATCAGGATTGACGCTCCGGGTGGTTCGGGACGGAGAAGAGAATGCGCTGGAAGTCAACCTGATCCGCCGGGAACTTCCGTCGGCGTCGGAGCCTGTCGTTGCGCGGCGGCTGGCGGGGGACATCGGGTACGTGCGGATTGTGTCGTTCGATTCCCGTACCGCCGACGGACTGGAGGCGGCCTTGCGGAAACTGCGCGGAGAGGGCGGAGCATTGAAAGGGCTGATTCTGGATCTGCGCAACAACCCCGGCGGGATGGTCTTGGCGGCGGTGGCGCTCTGTTCCCATTTTCTGGAACCGGACAAAGTCGTATTTCTGGCGGAAGGCCGGACGGAACGGGAGTCCTACCGCGCGGTGACCCGGAAGGTCGAGGCGCCGGAACGGACGCTGCCGCTGGTGGTGCTGGTAAACCGTTACAGCGCGAGCGCCGCCGAAATCGTCGCGGGCTGTCTGCAGGATCACCGGCGGGCGCGGGTGGTTGGGCAGACCACGTTCGGCAAGGGATCGATCCAGCGGCGGCAGGTCCTGCCGGACGGCGGGGCGATCCGCTATACCGTCGCCCGTTATCAGACGCCGTTGCGGCGGCGGATCGATGCGGCGGGCATTCGGCCGGACGTGGAGGTGCCGCTTTCCGACCGTCGGACGTTTCTGCTGGCGCGGCAGTCGGCGCGGCATCCCGGCGAGGTGCGTCCGGAAGGGTCCGGGGCCGTGACGGATGTCCAGCTGGAGAAGGCGCTGGAGCTGCTGCGGTCGCCGATGACGCCTTCCGCCGAAGCGGCGAAAACGGAATCGCTGTGAACGGAACGGATTGTTTTTTTCCAGTCCGCGAAAAAATAAACGTGTTTCCGGTGCGTTAATCAGGAGGACGATTCAAGGGCATCGAAACGGTGGGGCAGACGGGGGAAATATGTGGAAAATTGCGGCGGAGGAGCGGAAGAAATTTCTATTGCTGCTGCTGTTGATCGCTGTGGCGGCCGGGGTGTTCGGCTATCGGCTGTGTTCCGGGGGCATTGCCGACCGGGCGCTGGAGGCGGCCGCGCTTCGTTTTCTGGAGGCCGGCGACGCGGAGGATTTCGAGCTCTGCCGGAAGTTGACCGGGCTGGATGGTGAGCGGTTCGCGGTATTCCGGGCCAACCGTTCGTCGCTCGGGGCATTGAAGAGTCGGACGCTGGTTTCCCGGAGCCCGCTGCGGTTCAACCGGCGGACCGGCTGGCTGTTCTTCTTTGATGGAAAATTTGAGAACGGTACGGTACGGGAGGAGATCGCCGTGCTGACGGAGCCCGGCAGGGAACCGGATGTGTATTCCGTGCGTTACGAATATTCCCGATTGCCGCGTCCGGTATCCCGAACTCATTACAGCGGCTCCGGCGCCGCGGCCATCCGGGCGCAGGTGGAGCGGTGCGTGCAGGCCTACGACAGCCGGGAGTGGAAATACTTCGAAGCCATCGCCCGGCGGGAAACCGGCCATGAGCGGCGGGGCGCCGGACGGGGACTGGAAAATTTCCGAAAACGGTTCGGCGATCCGGTGGCGCGTTCCCTGATGCAGGAAGTTCGTTATCAGGAGACGCTGCCGGGCTGTCTGCATCTGGGCATTCTCCGCGTGACCAACCGGACCTCCTACAAGGTGAAAAACATCACCTGGGTGGCGGAGGAATCCGTCTGGCTGGTGTTGGACCGCATGGACGATCAGCCCCGCTGGGAGGTGTACGCCTTCGAGCCGGGCAAACCGCAGCGGCTGACGCCGCCTCCGCCGAAAAAGAAGCCCGTGCGGAAGGCGAAAACCACCTGACCGGCAGGTTGTCTGCCGTTCAGGAAGGCAGCACGCGAAGACGTCTTCCGGGCAGCGGAAAACGGATGAACACCGTGGTGCCGGAGTCGGGGCGGGAATTGACGCCGAATTCCGCGCCGTGTTCGCGGCAGACCCGTTCGATGATCATCATGCCGAGTCCGTTGCCGTTGGGTTTACTGGTTTTGAAGGGCTGGAAAAGATTGCCGAGCTGTTCCGGCGTGATGCCTTTGCCGCTGTCGGAAAATTCGATGACCAGCCATTCCGCCTCCTCCGGGTGTGCGGAGATGTGCAGTTCACCCCCGGCGGGCATGGCCTGAAGCGCATTCTTGATGATGTTGAAAAAGGCCTGCTTGAGCTGTTTCGGATCGCCGTTGACGATGGGCAGGGGGGCAGGCCAGTCGCAGCTGGTGCGAATGGACTTCGCCTCAAGTTCCTGATGCATGAAGCTGATGGTTTCCAGCACCAGTTGTCGAAGATCCACCGGTTCAAAATGAGGATTGCCCGGTCGGATGGCCGAGAGAAATCCGGTGATGATGCCGTCCAGCCGCTCCACCTCGTGCTTGCAGTCCCGGATCATTTCGGCGGTTTCCTCGGGGGAGAGGGCTGCTTCGGGGGATTCGCCGGAACGTTCCAGCAGCTGGAGATTCAGATAGAGGCTGTTGAGCGGGTTGCCGATTTCGTGGGCGACGCCGGCGGCGAGCATGGAGACGGCCTGGGCGGTCTGGTGTTCCAGCGCCTCCATGGTGCGGCGGCGGCTCTCGGTGACGTCGCGGAGAATGACCGTGGCCAGCGTGGCGTCTTCCGGGTGGGGAACCAGATAGAACTGGACGAAACGGTGGGCGGGGTAGGCGATTTCGATCTCCTGGCGGGCGATCCGTGCCCATTCCTCGGCGTCCTGCTGCAGGATGCGTTTCCAGTCGACGCCGCGGAGCAGTTGGGAGAGGCGCAGTTTTTCCAGATCTTCCGGAAGTCCGAGCAATTCCCGGGCGGCTTTGTTGAAGTAACGGATCCGCAGGTGCTGATCGACGACGAGGATGCCTTCCTCGACGGCGTTGAAGACGGTTTCGAAGAAGCCGCGTTCCCGGGCCAGGCGGAGAATGTAGGCCTGGCGGCTGTTGGCGTCGACGTCTTCGACGCGCTCGATGAAGCGGTCGAGAAAATTTTTTTTCACAGCCATTGCAAGGTTTGCCTTTTGCCGATATATTGAAACCAACATCGATAGGAAGTGGACAGGAAGAATTTGCCGCCGTTTCCGCGGAAATCAAGCGGGGAAAACGAGGATTCCCGTTTTTTTCGGTCCGGAGCGGCGGGGAGGTGCGCATGATGGGCTGGAAAATCCCGTTGCCGGTGTTGCTGGCGTTGTGGCTGGCCGGCACGGCGACGGCCGCCGCCGATTCGGGACTGGGGCCGATCCGTTGGGAAGGCGATACGGCATTGCCGGAAGTGGCGGAAACCGGCCGGGTGGTCGCCGTGGAGGACGAACACGCGGCGCCGCCGCCGGCGGATTCATTCGCGGCACAGGCGACCCGTCCGGGGGTGCGGTTCCTGTGGCGGCCTTCGCCGGATTTCAACCGGGTAACCGGCGGCGCGATGCTGGTGGATGCTGCGCTCAGTCCGGACGGCGGTACCGTGCTGCTGCTGGAGCGGGTGGGGCGCAAGGGGGGGCCGTTCGGCAGTCGGATCGTGCTCTTCTGTCCGAAGGCGGGACGCATTATCAATGTCTGGTCGTATCCGGACCGGAAACTGACGCAGCTGCTGATTCCTGATGACGGGGAACGGGTGTTTGCCCTGCAGGAGGCGCAGCCGGAATTGAAACAGGCGACGCGGCTGTTGTCGCTGTCACTGCCGGACGGGGAGATCGCGGAAGAGTCGGAAGAATGGACGGAAATGCCCGGAAACACCTTGTATCATGACGGTTTTCTCTGGGTGAAGGACCGGGACGGTACGGGATTGCGACGGTTTGCCGCCGGGGATCTGACCGAACCGGGGCGGCGGTTTGAACTGCGCGAATCGGGGGGGCTGCTGGCGGCGGCGCCCGAAGGCGGGTTGCTGTTTCATCTGAATGCGGCCGGCGTGGATGAATGGCGCCTGGCGAACGGCGAACTGCAATGGGCACGACGGCGTAAAGTGACGCCGGGCTGGTCCCCGACGTTTCTGGTTGCGCTCGGGGGGACGGAGCTGGTGGCGGGGGAAGCCGGCGGCGACACCTGTTACTGGCTGGATGAGGATCGGCACAGACTTTCGGAACGCAGCGGCAACTGCGCGGTCTGGAACCCGAAAAAACGGTTGCTGTTTCTGAGTCTGGAGAAAAACGATGCGGTGGGCCTGTTCCGGTTGCCGGAACGTTTTGCCGCGGAATCCGTGGCGGAAACGCGGCGGCTGGCGCCGCGGAATACCGGGGAGGTGCTGTATCTCTTTGCCGCGGAGGGGGAGAATGCGTCGGTCTGGGTGGTGGATCACCGGGGCAATCTTTTCTCGCTGGAGTTGAAGGGGCGGCGCTGGTCCAAGACGATGCTTTATTCACCTTCGGAAGAGTAGCCGCCGTTGTCGGCAACGAAAACTGCGTCCGGCAGCCCGGGAAACCGCCGCGGATGGTCCGCGGCGGCCAGGGGAGAATGACCGGTTGCCGCCGTCGTCATTGTCCGGAATGTCCGTGGCGCATTACCATGGCGCGATGCCCGCCGCCAGACGCCGTTCGAATTCCGGATTGACGAAAGCGCCGTCCCCCAGCGCCGTCACCAGCGGATTGAAGTCCTCACCGCAGAATCCGAGCGGATGGTGCCGGATCCAGCCTTCCGCAAATTTGTAACGCCCGGAAAGCCGCCCGTAATGTCGCCCTCGGGACACCATGTCGTCGAGATAGGCGTTGTTGCCCTGACTGAGATCCAGCCATTCCTGCTGGCTGCGGTGGCAGGAGAGCATCCGGCGTTTTTCATCCAGATGGGCGCCGATATCGACGAAGAGGCCAGGCAGAATCGGCCGCCGCAACTGGTCGGTTATGCTGTGCGGCATCGAGTGATAAACCGCCACTTCCGTATTCACTGCGGCGGCGGGAGGCGTGGTCCGGCAGTTGATCATGCCGCGGCAGAAGGCGGCGCTGACCGCCAGCCGGCCGGCGTTGACGTGATCTTCCATATAATCATAGGGACCGTGGGTCAGGATGATTTCCGGATCGACCTCGCGGATGACCGGGACCAGTCGGGAGAACAGTTCCCGGCAGTAGAAGACTTCCAGATCATCGCAGAGACTTTCGTGAAAGACGGCGCCGGCGATTTCCGCCGCGGCGCGCGCTTCCTCCCGGCGCATCCGGCTGATGGTGGCGTAATCGTGGCAATGGGAACCGAGACTGCCGTTGGCGATGGTGAGGTAATGGATTTCATACCCCGCGTCGCGCAGGGCGAGCAGAGTGCCGGCCATCATGAATTCGATGTCGTCCGGATGGCTGGCGACGGCGAAGGCGCGTTTCTTTTTCATCAATGCATCTCCACGCCGCAGACGCCGAATCCGGGGCGGTAAAAGTTGAAGATCACATCATCATGTTCGGCGAGCAGCGACATCGGGACGGCGCTGTCCATGATCCGGTGGGCAATCATATAGGTGGTCAGCCGCATCCCGAAGGGATTGTCGTGGTGGCCGGGATGCCAGATGGAAACCTGATCGGCCTTCCACGTTTCCAGCGGACCGACGGTAACCGCCGAACCGGGAACGTTCTGAACCGTACCGCCGCCGGAGGTGCGGGCATTCTGGATCAGAGTGATGGGATGGAGTTCGACGATCCGGGCTCCGAGTTTCCGGTATTCCGCGGGAGAGGGGGGCCGGTCGCGCCATTCGCCGGTGCGGCGGACGGGATCATTGAAGGCCCAGTGTTTGGTTTCCCCCTGGCCGCCCTGCATGACGAGGCAACGGGCGGCGTCGAAGCTGCGGCTGTACTCTTCCGGATTTTCACTCGGGAAATGCAGGTTTTCGCGCGGCATGCGCAGCTCGGGGCGGATGCGGTTGAAGCACAGTTCGAAGTCGGCCCGGGCGAAGCCGAGCGGAAACGTTTCATCCGCCGCCCGGCCGTCGACGATCCACTCATCCATGCCCCAGAAATGCGCGTGGCGCAGGTTGATGCCGAGTTCGTTGACGATCTGCGCCACCAGCGGCAGCTGTTCCGTGGGGCCGATGGGGCCGCAGATGCCGGCGGGGGCCGCGGCGGTGGCGCGCTGCCAGCAGCGGACGTATTCCAGCGCTTCCGCGCAATAGAACTCCTGCAATGTGTCGAACAGTCGGATTCGGAAGCCCGGCCGGACCAGTCGCGGCAGATCTTCCACGGTGAGGGCGGCGGCGGCGTCCAGAACGGCACGGTCGAGCGTGGTGTAGTCCCACCAGCCCGGAGCGACTTTGGAAAGCGGTCGGGTCATGTTTTTCCTCCTGAGCGGTTGTCAAATGGGAACATGATAGTATATTTTATCGGGAAACTGCTGGGAATTCCAGGCGTTTTTTGATGAAAAGTGATACTTTTCCGGCAAAAACGGAGGGTGAATGTGAAAATTCAATACGAAAAGGTGCTGGCCGGTCCGGACCGGTCGTTCGCCGCGTATGAGACGGTCGGGCCCGCGGTGGACTGCGAATATCACGTCCATCCGGAGCTGGAGCTGGTGTATGTGGTATCCGGTTACGGCAGCCGCTTCGTCAATGACGCGATCGCCCAGTTCGACGTGGGCACGTTGAATCTGATCGGCGCGATGACACCGCATCATTTTCGCAGTTTCCCCGCCGACAGCCGGGGGCCGGAGTGGTCGCGACTGCGGGTGGTTCAGTTCCGGTCGGAGTTGTTTTCGACGATGTTCCGGGGTTTTCCGGAGACGGTGCAGATCGAACGGATGCTGACGGCGAGCGGTTGCGGCTGGGAATTTCCCGGCGCCCCGACGGAGCGGATCGGCGAACGGATGGCGGAATTGATTGCGGCGGAAGGCGGTCGGCGGCTGGTGCTGCTGCTGGAAATTCTGGAGGAACTGAGCCGGATGGAGCGCCGGCGCCTTTCCGAAAGACGACTGCCGGAAGCGGTCGGAGAGGATGGCACCCGGATCAACCGGGCGTTGAAGTTGATTCACAACCGGGTGGACCGGGGGGAGACGCCGCTGCTGGACGAAGCGGCGGCCGCGGCGGGGTTGTCGCCCTCGGCTTTCAGCCGGTATTTTGCCCGGACTGCGGGGAGAACTTTCATGGCTTATGTCATGGAGCTCCGGGTCGGCAAGGCGGCGGGCATGCTGCTGCACACCCGGCGGCCGGTGGCGGAGATCTGTTTCGCCGCAGGGTTTGGAAACCTGTCGAATTTCAACCGGCATTTCCGGCGTCTGCGCGGTCTTTCTCCGCGGGAATACCGGAGACAGGGGGCGGGGGAAGTGGTATGAGGGGAAGCGCCGTGAAGTGATGTCGCAACGCTTTTTTCAGCACACTTCCGCCTTTCAACGGAATCTTTGAAAAAAATCCGTTTTTTTAGGAAAAATACTTGCTTTTCAAAAAGAAATGCCTTATAATTAAAATCAGGAAAAACGTTTCGCAAAAACGATGCGCGAACCTTTTTCCAGACCGATTCGCTTCCTTTTTTTTTGATTACGGAAAGAAAGAGAGCGAGAACAACGCCCGATAGGAAAAACGTTTCGCCTAATGGCAATCAGGAGAAAAGCACGATGATTCGAACCTCTCTGATGGTGCTGGCCGGTGTGTTGGCCGGTTCCGCATTCGGCGCGTCGCTGGTGATGCAGGACGACTTCGAAAAAGATCTCGCGGAAAATTGGAAAGGCATTGGCGCCTACTGGCAGTCGGCCAGCATTGCCGCCTCCGGCGACCGGGCGGTGCATCGGGTGCTCTATCCCGGTACGAAAGCCTCGGAGAAGCCGTATCAGCTGCCGTCTTCCCGGTTGTTTCCGGTGCCGCAGGGGAAGTTCGGTTTTTCCATACAATGCTCCGGCGGGGATCAGAGCGGGACGCCGGTCCGGCAGGTGCTGGCGCTGGAATTCTACGACGCCGCCGGAAAGCGGCTGCCCGCGCCGGACGATGTCCGGGAATACCCGCTGGACACGGACCGCTTCGGGTATCGCCGCACCGCCGCGACTGTTTCGGCACCCGCCGGAGCGGCGCAATTCCGGCCGATACTGCGGGTGTATGTTTCCGGCCCGATCGAAAAGACGGCCTTCATCCGCTTCGACGATCTGAAGATCGGCGACGTCGAACCGGTTCCGGTGACGCCGCCCAAAACCAACACCATCGATCTCGAAGCCGAAAAACTCGACACCACCTTCGACCATCAGGCCACCGGCTGGAAAAACATCGACGGCAAAATCTGGCGTCTCTCCACCATGGCGAAAAACGGAAAATACGGCGTGGAATGCCTGGCCCCCGCCGCCCTGCCCAACGGCCACAGCGAGACCCTTGAATCCCGGGTGGCCCTGCCGGTTACCGGCGGCAAACCCTACCGGCTGTCCGCTTACATCCGCAGTACCGACAAGAGCTTGTCCACGCGTCTTGCCGTGGAATTGATATTCCGGGACGCTGCCGGAAAGGAACTGGGCCGCGCCGGTACCCGGCCGGAAGTGCCGCCGGTCGGCCGCTGGGTGGAAACCAGCGCGCTCGTCGACGTACCCGCCGGGGCGGTGAGTGCGGATGTCGCACTTCAGGTGGTGGCGACTCGGGCCGTCGCCGAAGCGTTCCGCAGCAGTTTTGACGCGATCGAGCTTCTGCCGTGGCAGGAGGCGAAAAAGCTGGCCGACCGGACCGGCACGCCTCCCGCGCCGTTGCAACTGGAAGATCCGAATTCCGGCAAGATCACCTCCGGCAATCTCGGCATCGGGAAATTCTACCGCGCCGACCGCGCGCCGCAGCTGGAATATGCCGACCGTTATCCCGGCCGCTGGACGCTCGGTTCCAAATTGACCGACGGATTGCGGGAGAAAGGCGTGGATTTCCGGAAAGGCTCCTACGTCGGCTGGAAGGGGGTGGCCCCGGTCTCCGTGATCGTCGATCTCGGCCGGCAACAGACGCTGGAGAACGTGTTGATTTCCGGTTTTGAAGAGGACGAGTCGCATTTTCTCCGGCCCGACGCCTTCCGCGTTTCGCTCCGCGACACGGAAGACGGGGAATGGCGGCCGTGGGGCGAATGGAAGGCCGCCGCCGGAGCACCCCGCAGAAACGGGGCGTATGAGCTGAAACTCGCCGCCGCTCCCGCCGCGGGCCGTTACGTCCGGATCACCTTCACTCCCGACCAGTCCCGGAAGGCCGGATTCCTGATGCTGGACGAAATTCAGCTCGACGGCAAAATCAAGAACACCTGGAAATATGTGCCGGCGAAGGGCGCTTATCACGGCGCCTTCCCCCCCTCCTACGGCTTCAAGGAACCGCTGCGCGGCGGCCGCAAGCTGCCGATGTCGCTCCAGACCTATGAAAAGCTGGTCGGCAAGAAGGTGGCCATGGTACTCTGGTATCAGGGGATGAGCCCGGAACGCAGCTTCTCGGAGCTGCAGTCGCTGCGGCTGCACGACCTTGCGGAAAATCATTACGGTCAGCGGTTCATGTCGCTCGGCTGGCTGCCGCCGGCGACGGTGTCGCTGGAGGATATCCTTTCCGGCAAGCTGGATGATTACTTCTACGAATATTTCTCCGACAGCATCGACGAGGCCAAGACCCTCGGGGACAGGACGCCGATCTGGTTCCGGCCGATGAACGAATTCAATGCCGGCTGGGTCAACTGGGGGCTGGATCCCGAGCGGTTCCGTCCCGCCTGGCGGCGGATCTACAACATCGCCGAACAGGTCGGCGCCGCGGACCGGCACGTCTTCGTCTGGTCGCCCAATCACCGCAGTTATCCCGACGTGGCATGGAACAAGATGGAACGCTATTATCCCGGAGACCAGTACGTGGACTGGGTGGGGCTCTCCTGTTACGCGCCTTCGGCCCGTTATGCCGCGAACGACGATGCCCGCTATCCCTTCGGCCGGGTGAAGGAGGTCAACGACAAGTACGGTTCCTACAAGCCGATGATGATTGCCGAGGGCGGTTACGATTCTCCGGACAAGACCGACCGGGTACGCTGGGTGCGGGAATGGTTCGAGTTCCGGAAGCGTTTCCCGAATTTCAAGGCGCTGATCTGGGAAAATCACAACACGCGGGTGATTCAGGATGACGCCGCCGCACTGGAATTGTATCGCCGGGAAGTGGCGGATCCCTACTGGATCAGTGAAACCTATCTGGGAGAAGAGGTGGACAAATGAAGCAGTTGATCATGATCGCGTTCATGCTGGCGGCATTCTGGAATGCCGTTTACGGTGCGGGATATGGGAAATTCACCTTCCCGTCGCCGGAGGAACAGCAGGAGTTTTTCCGGACATTCCGGGAAAAAACCATCGGTGTCGGCGCCGGTCCGCAGGAAACGGTCGATCCGGCCATGACGTTCGACACCGAAGAAAAAATGGACGGCTACACCCGTTACCGGGTCTCCTACAACGTCGACCGGGACGAACGGGTCAGCGCCTGGCTGCTGGTCCCCGATCATGAACCGGGAGAAAAATTGCCGCTGGTGTTTTGTCCGCATCCCACCTGGCGCGAAGGCAAGGACAGCATGATCAATCAATGGAAAACTCCGGCGAAGGACGCCGCCGAGAAGCGGCTCCGGGACAATCGCGCGAATGCGCTGGAGCTGGTTCAGCACGGTTTCATCTGCTTCGTCCCTGACCGCGGCGGTTACGGGGAGCGGGCGCCGCTGCCGGACGATCCGGATAAATTCAAGAACATGTACGCCTATCAGGCGGAATTGAAGAAACGTTATCCCGGCTGGCACCATACCTTCGGCAAAGTCCCGTGGGACCTCAGCCGGGCGCTGGACGCGCTGCTCAAGCTCGATTACGTCGACGGCGCCAACGTCGGCACCATCGGGCATTCGCTCGGCGGGTGGGATTCGCTGTATTTCTGGGGGAGCGATCCCCGGGTCAAGGCGGCGGTCGTCAATTCCGGGGGCGCGCACTGGGTGATCAAGGAGGCGTGGACGAAACAGCCGTGGCGGCTCAAATTCGCCGCCGGGGAACAGCCGAATTTCAAGCCGAACACCGACGCTTCGGCGCAGATCTACATCATGATGGGAGCCCCCCGGCCGCTGCTCTACCTGCGGGCGATCAAGGACATCGGGACGGATTACACCTCCACGCCGATGGAAAATCTGCGCATGATCCGGGAATATTACGCCTCCTTCGGCAAGAATCCGTGGCAGATCAACGGGAAAAACCAGTTCGCCGCCTTTTTCCACGACGAAGGGCATGATTTTCCGATTTATGCCCGGGAACTGGCCTACCGCTGGCTGGAAACCCAGCTGAAACCGCAGAAGAACGCACAGTAATCGGAAAGGACGACCATCATGACTCCCCGGGAAATCATCCTCGCCAACGTGAATCACGAGCGGCCGCCGCGCCCGGGCGTCACCTTCACCCGGGGACGCCATCAGGACATGGTGCTCAGTGAAATGGACTGCTTTCGCGGTTACCGTCAGAAACGGTGGGTCGAGGGCAGGCGGGAATATTACGATGACTTCTGGGACAATTTGTGGGTCCGGATGGTGGACGGTTGCCTCGGCGGCGAGGTGGAGAAGCCCGCGTTGCCGGACTGGGACATGTTGCCGGATTTCCGGTTGCCGGAACTGGATTTCGACGCCAACGTCGCCAAATTGAAGGCGGATTTCGCCCGGGAACCGGAGAAATTCCACATGGCGTCCCATCACGACTGGGTATTCGGCACCGCCCGATATCTGCGCAAACTGGAAAATTACCTGATGGACATGGCGCTCTATCCCGACGAGGTGCACGAACTCAACCGGAAGCTGCGGCCTTTTTTCGAACAACTGATTGCCATCGCGGCGGCGGCGGGGGCGGACGGTTACATGCTGCATGAAGATATGGGGACGCAGACCGGGCTGCTGTTTTCTCCGGCGATGTGGGATGAGTTCTTCAAAGAACTTTACACGGACCTTTTCGGTATGATGCATGCCGCCGGTCTGAAGGTGTTCATGCACTCCTGCGGTCAGAATTCCGAGGCGGTGGAGCGGTTGCTCGCCGCCGGAGTCGACTGTTTTCAGTTCGACCAGCCGACGGTGTACGATCCGGCCTTTCTCCGGCCGCTGCTCGACCGGTACCGGGCTGCGCTCTGGAGCCCGATCGACATTCAGAAGATTCTTCCCACCAACGACCCGGAACGGATTGACGCCGGGGTGGCGGAGATGTTCCGCGATTATGAAGGCTGCCTGATTTTCAAGAATTACGGCGATCTGCACGGGATCGGTGTGACGGTCGAGTCCGACCAGTACGCCTACGGCCGGATCATGGCCGGATGTGATTTCACGCGGGGGTAGATCATGAAGGAGGCGCTGACGGGGCGGGAACGGATCGGAAGGCAGCTCCGGCACCGGCCGGTGGATCGGATCGGCTTGTCCGAGCACTTCTGGAATTCGACGGTGAGCCGCTGGGTGGCGGAAGGACACCTGCCGGAAGGAGAGACACCGGCGGAGCATTTCGATCTGGATCTGGAGTGCTGCTGGCCGTTCCTTTACAAAATCGATCCGGTTTTTCAGGACCAGGTCGTCGCCGAGGACGAGGACACCGTAACGCTGCTGGACGGCAACGGCGCCACGCTGCGCCGTTACAAGGGACATGATACGACGCCGGAACACATCGGGTTTGCCGTGACGAACCGGCAGGACTGGGAGGAGAAGGCGAAACCGTTTTTCACGCCCTCGCGGGAACGGATCCGGTTCGACCGGTACCGGGAAGTGCGTGCGCGCTGTGCGCGGCGGCAGCGTTTCTTCTGCTGGGAAGGTGTGGGACCGTTCGAGATGATCCATCCGTTCTGCGGGCATGAGAATCTGCTGCTCGGCATGGGGCTGGATCCGGACTGGGTGCGGGAGATGGCGGAACACCTGACCGACATGCAGCTGGCGTTGTGGGAAACGCTGTTTGCGGAGGAAGGGCTGCCGGACGGCATCTGGATCTACGACGATCTGGCGTTCAAGGGGCGGCCGTTCATGTCGCCGGAGATGTTCCGGGAGATGCTGGGGCCGTCTCTGAAGAAAATGGTCGATTATGCCCACGGGCGGTCGCTGCCGGTGATTCTGCACTCCTGCGGTTTCGTGGAGCCGCTGCTGCCGGATCTGGTGGCGACGGGGATCGACTGTCTGGAGGCGATGGAGGTGAAGGCCGGCATGGACCTGTTGCGAATTCAT